>JBASAV010000343.1:0-3239 GCA_049650785.1 Lewinella sp.
CTACTATTCCGAAGCTTACGAATAACGTAGCGCATACAATCCAAAATCCTTTCATACGGTATGTATTAATAATGGATAAAGCTATCCAACGTATTTATTTACTATATCCCGAAGTTGCCAAAGGCAGCGATCGAATCCGTGACATCGAGCCTAGCCAGAGTTACCGCAAAGCAACAAAATCCGTGCAAATCCGTGCCCAAACCGCCGTAGGCAGCCGCGAAGCGAATCACCGATCATACCAAACCCGAGAATTAATATCATCCCCCCCGATCCGCTCGGCCGCCGCCGAATAGTTTTCCGGATTGACCGATTGCTCAATGCTGGGATACAACAAACGCACCGGCACCAATCCATCATTCACCGTCCCCGGCCCGGCCGAGATAAACCCGGGTAAGCCCGTCCGCTTCCAGTCGAACCACGCCTCGGTGGAGTTATGCCAGAGGCTGAGCCACTTCTGCCGGGCGATGAGCTGAAATGCGCTGTCATGATCCCAGGCAGCCGCCCCGTCAAAGTAATCCGCCGGCAGGTCCACACCCCACTGTTCGAAGGAAGCTTCCACCCCGGTACGGTAGTATTCCGCTCCGTCACCAGCAATTATCCCGCGCTCCGCCGCCTCCGCTAAAAGGAAGTTTAGCTCGCTGTAGGTCAGAAAGATCGCGTCCAGTTTGCCGGGTACGGAAAAGTAGCTGGTGTCTTTGGTACTAAAGGCATCCGGCCGTCCGATGTCACCCAGTGTCTGGCCCGGGTCTACGCCGCGGTACTCCGGATAGCCGTTGGGGTCCAGCCATTCCATCAGACGGGGATCACCGTAGTCCTTGAGCAGGTCTACCAGATTCGTCGTCGGCATGCGTAAAAAGTAATCATAGGTGCGTCCAACGGGAGCGGCAATGGGCGCCGCATTCGGAAGGACGCCGGTAAAATCATAAATGGCGTTATCCGCGTTACCTGCGAAGAGGGGGTAGGTGTCCAGGTCGTCAACCATGGCCTGCATCGCTGCGCTAACGTCTATCGCTCCCGATGCCCGCATCAGCAGCCTTATCCGCAGCGAATTAGCAAAGCGGCGCCACTTATTCGTATCACCGCCGTAAAGATTGTCGCCGGCGATGGTAGCTCCGGTAAATAGGGAATTGGCCCGGTCCAACTGTTCGAAAAGTCCGGCGTAGATATCCTCCTGCCGATCGTAAACGGGGGCAAAGATCCCCTCGCTTTCGGCCTGCCCGGCTTCGGTGTAGGGCACATCTCCGTAGGCGTCCGTGAGGATGGAGAACATATAGGCCTGCAGGGTAAGCGCGACGGCCTCATAGTCAGACTGACCGGTCGCGATCCCGTACGCCTCGATGTCCTTGGCATCCTGAATCACCGCGTACAAACTCCAGAAGCGCCCGTCGGCGGCCCACTGATAGATATCGATGTCGTTGAACTCGTAGTTCGCGGTATACTGGGCTACCACGTCGCCGAAATTCTGCACGTTATTGACGTGATTGCTCGCCAGGTCGAAGGTCACGGTGCGGAGGAGTAAGTCTCCACTCACGGTCTCCGGTTCGTTCGGATTGGTATTGATCTCGGCGAAGTCATCGGTACACCCCGTCAGGCAAAGCAGACAACATAGCAGAGAAGAGATAATGCGCATAGGACGAAGTATTGGGCGGCGGAGCGCAGGAAAAAAGAACGTAACGGAGGTCATACTAAAAACCAAGATTCAGCCGAAACCCAAAGGACTTGGTCGAGGGCAGCTGGGTTACCTCGAAGCCCGGCACCAAGGTGCCGCCATTCAGGGCAAAGGCTTCCGGATCAATATTGGGGACGTCCGTCCAGAGAGCGAGGTTCTGCCCTACGAAAGCGATACTGGCATTCGCCACGCCGATGTTTTGCAGCCACCGCTGCGGTAGCCGATAACCGATGGTTAGTTCCCGGAGCTTGGCAAAACTGGCGTCGAAGCTGTTGGCCTCCACATTGTCGCGACGGTAGTAGCCACCGTAGTACCAGGTTTCGGGAGCCACTACGGTCGTATTCTCTACGAGATTGCCGTCCGGGTCACGCATCACACCGTCGCCGACGAGTCCGTCGGTCCGACCCGGCAAGGAATGCTGCAGCAGGCCGCTCTCGGCTCCGATGGCATTAGTGTAGGAGTAAATGCGTCCCCCGCTACGAATGTCCAGCAGGGCGTGGGCAAATACACCACGGTAGCTTAGGTCGGTGGACAGGCCTACGGTAAAGTCCGGGTTGTAGTTGCCGATGGATCGCCGGTCGGTCGACACCTCGGGAAGACCATTGCTGCCGTAGATGACCTGTCCGTCTTCACTACGGTTGAATACCTGTCCGTAAATATCTCCCATCCGGCCCCCTACCCGTGCCTCCACGGTGGTCCCATCGGGTCCGTTAGCAACGATGAAGGTTTCAATTCCGGGAGCCAGGGCGTTGACGACGCTGCGGCTGCGGGTGAAGTTGGCGTTTAGATCCCAACTGAAGCCATCGGGGTTGCGGAAGGGGCTAACCCCCAGGGCGACCTCCACGCCGTTGGTTTCGATCTCGCCGGCATTGATGACGGTGGAGTTAAAGCCCGAAGCCGGACTGATGCCCGCCCGGATGATCTGGTCTTCGGTCAGGCTGTTGTAGTAGGTGAAGTCGAAGCGCAGCCGCCGTTCGAAGAGCTCGGTCGTCAACCCTACTTCGTAGCTGTTGGTCCGTTCCGGTTTCAGGTTGGCATTGGGTAGCTCGGAGGGGCTGCTGACCGAGTTCGGCAGGGTAGCGAATTCGTAAGTTTTCACCAGACTGAAGGCCCGGGTGTCGTTGCCTACCTGCGCGACATTTGCCCGTAGCTTCAGGTAGTCTACCGCATCGCCCAGGTCGAAGATCTCCGAGGGTAGGAAGCTCAGCGAGGCGGAGGGATAGAAATAGCTGTTATTCGCTTCGGGGAGGGAGCTGCTCCAGTCGTTGCGGACGGTGACATCCAGATAGAGGAAATCCCGGTAGCCCAGATTGGCGAAGGCGTAGAGGCTATTTACCCGCTTGGGCAGCAGGATGCGCCGTGTCGTGGGATTTACGTTGATGTTTTGCAGGTTGTAAATCCCCGGTACCGCCAGGCCGCGTCCCTCGATGAAATTTTCCCGGTACTCCTCGTCCCGGCGATTACCCCCACCACTCACCACGGCGCTGAACTCCCCGAATCGCTTGGTGTAGGTGAGGAGTAAATCGAGGTTGGTTTCCCGGAAGTTGACGTTCTGCTCCCGGTACATTCC
>JBASAV010000344.1:0-3535 GCA_049650785.1 Lewinella sp.
CCCCTGCATAGCGAGGACGTAATCATCACCCTCGTAGAAGCTGAATAGATTCTGCGGGGTGAGTACACCGGTGGTTTCCCCGGGCTCGGGCAGGTCGTTGATCTGTACTTCCTTGCTACCGTGGAGGATGATGTAGGCGGCATCGTCGTTGATAATACCTTCCTGGCTACCGAGCCGGAAGCGGACAAAGTCTCCTTTACGCGTCACGCTGCCCCGCTGCACCTCTACGGGTTGGCCGGGAAAGGCGAGCTCCAGGCGGAAGTCAGCCGCCATCGTGCTGTACCCATCGTACTTCTGCCGGATATTCTCCAGGATCTGTTTTGCCTCCGGGTCACTCTCCGTGGCTTTGGTGTACTGCTTATTGGTTTGGCCGATAAGTGATCCCGCCAGGACCAGGAAAAAGAGCGATAAAAAGGAGAACCGATTCATAAATGATGCTTGACTAATTCCTTAACGCAGAAAACCGGTGTCCGGACGTTCGCCAACTATTAAGGTGTCGTTAAAGGGCGCCGGCGCGCAGGAAAAAGAATTGCCGGGAAACGGAATCATCCGTAAGCCATGTATCATCTTACTTCCCCCGATTTGCTGAAATATGAGAATCGAAGAATGTTTGCTTACCTTGCGGCAATTGTTCCACCACTCGGTTCGCTTTAGGCCTTCATACCCTAAGAATCGGCTAGTTACCCTATCGTAAAACCAATAAGATGCTCGTGTCCGACGACCAGTTTCGAGAGTTACGTTTTAATTTGTTGCACACTTGTAGTTGGGTTAATGATAGCCTGCGAAAATTTCTTCTGCCGCACAACATCACTCCCAAGCAATACAATATTCTCCGCATCCTGAACGAGCGTTATCCGGAGTCCCTCTCCATACAGGAGGTGCGGGAGATGCTAGCAGACAAGATGTCCGATGCCAGTCGGCTCATCGATCGCCTAGAAAAAAAGAAGCTCATCGATAAGTTTCCTTCGGATCAGGACCGGCGCAGCAACCGGGCCCGCATTACCGAAGATGGCCGGACGCTATTGACGGCGATAAGCCGCGACCGACAGCAACTGGATGCTATGATCAGTGACCGGCTATCGGAGAGTGACGTCGAGAATCTGAACGATTTGCTGGAGCGATTGAAGCAGGCCTAACTTCCTTTCCCAGGGACTAACTTTGCGGAATGAACCTATCCGCGCGGATGGCGTGGCGTTATCTTTTCGCGCCTAAGTCAACCAATGCTATCAACATCATCACTTTCGTGGCTGCCTTTGGCGTCGCCATCGGAACAGCATCGTTGATCATTGCGCTGAGTGTATTCAATGGTTTTGAAGACATCTTCGTAGGGATGTTCAATAACCTGAATCCGGATGTGCGCATCACCGCCAGCCGGGGGAAGACCTTCGAAGCTACCGACGATTTCCTGGCGGAGGTTCGCTCCATCAATGGGGTCGCGGTCATCTCCCAGACGTTAGAGGAAACAGCCCGCTTTCAGTACCTCGGACACCAGGCATTCGGTCCGCTGAAAGGAGTCGATAGCGACTACGCCCGCATCAACGGGATAGATACCATGATCAAAGACGGGCAATACGATCTGCTGGTACCGCAGGTAGAAACGCTTGGCTCGATAATCGGCCAGAACCTGGCCCGGGAATTGTTGATCGACCCCGAAAACCGGATCAACCCACTTTCCATATATGTCCCGCGACCCCGCACCCGCGGTGGGAGTTCGGTGCTTTCCAGCGGGCGGTTGCCGTACCGCGTGCGGGAGGTACTCCCGATGGGGATCGTCCGCAGCCAGGAAGCCTTCGAGAATCAGGCGGTATTAGTGGATCTATCCCTCGCCCGGGAATTGCTGGGGGTGGAGGAACCAACCGTTTCCTCCCTCGAGATCAGGCTGGCCCCGGGATTTGATAATCCGGGTACTTTCCGAGCCATCCAGGAAAAATTAGGCGACGATTACATAGTCCGGAACCGCTTCGAGCAGGAGAACAGCATCCTTAAACTGATGCGCGTGGAAAAATATGTAGCCTACGCGATCGTGACACTGATGGTCATTCTCATCAGTTTCAATCTGGTTGGCGCGCTTTGGATGATCGTGCTGGAGAAGCGGCAGGATATCGTCATCCTTCAGAGCTTGGGCATGGTGGGTGCGGATATCCGCAACGTATTTCTCCGGGTCGGGCTGCTGATCAGTACGATCGGTCTGGGAACCGGATTCGCGCTGGCTACGCTGATCTATCTGGTTCAGACACACTTCGGAGTAGTCGGGCTACCGGGCACGCTGGCGGAAGCTTATCCGATGTCGTTCCGGGCAGTAGACTTCTTAGTGGTCGCGCTGACGGTACTATTCATTGGCCTGTTGGCCTCCATCCTTCCAGCGCGTCGGGCGGAGCGGGTTTCTACCCAGTCCGCCACGGCGGAGTAGCCGGCCGCTTAGGCGGCTAGCTTACCCTGTTCGTTCCGGTGAAACTCCCGGAAGGAGATCATCCGTTGCTTCTCCTCGTCCCAAAGCTTATTGAACATAAGGGGAAGGCTCTGCAGGAAGGTAATCTTCGTCACGTGGCGCTGGAGAACGGGGTTTTCCTTGGCGCAACGGCGCAGGTTGTAGTTAGGGATACGGCTACTCAGGTGGTGGATGTGGTGGTAGCCAATATTTCCGGTCAGGAAGTGCATGAAACGGGGCAGCTTGTAGAAGGTGGCTCCCTTGATCGCGGCGGTCAGGTAATCCCAGTTTTTAGACCACTGCATGTAGGTCTGATCGTGCTGATGCTGCACGTAGAAGAACCAGAAGGCAATGATACCGAAGAAGAAGATGATGCTACCCTGCACGATGAGGAAAGCCTTCCAACCTAGAAGAAAACCAAGGCCGATGTAGGAGGCAAGAATGAGCACGTTGTTAATGTGCTGCTTGCGGTGGATGGGCGACCAACCGGGGAACTTCACCCGGGGAATGCGGAGCACAACCCCGAGGTAGAGCATCGGAAGCACGATAAACAGTACGAAGGGATTACGGAACAGGCGGTACTTAAAGCGCCCCCATCCGTTGAGGTCCCGGTATTCGCCGACGGTCAGAAAATCGATGTCACCGATATCGCGATGCTCCAGCTGACCGGTGTGGCCGTGGTGGAAGCTGTGTACTCTGGCCCAGTAAGTATAGGGAATCGAGCTGAAGAACGAGCAAACGAAGCCAATGGCATCATTCACCTTCCGCTTACGGAAGAAGGAGTAATGACCACAGTCATGCTGGATGATGAAAATACGGACGAGAAAGAAGGCATTCACCATGCCGAGCAACAGCGTGAGCCAGATAGAGTAATCGACGCTGAAGTACATAGCCACCCATAGCGCTAGAAAGGGGCCGAAACTGCTGAAGAGTTGACCGATCGCCCGCCAGGTATTGGCCTTTTGGTACTGGGAAATGATAGTTTTCCAGTTTTTGAGCGACGAGTTGATGTCCTCTACGGTGTTCTGAAATTGTACTTGCACTTGGTAAATTTTATGAGAGTGCCAGAAAGCACTTGTAAATATTGGTCTTAGATGGGCTATACGG
>JBASAV010000345.1:0-2407 GCA_049650785.1 Lewinella sp.
GCCAGTGGCAGCATACCGAGCAAACCGTACGAAATAAGGTCCAACACGCGGCTGTCCTCTTGCCCGTAATACCAGTACGTATTCGGTCCCTGGGGTCCCTGGATCAGCAGGGCAAGCGAACTGATACCGACGGCGATGGCGGCGGGCGTTGTCCAGGAGTAGTCCGTACGCTGGAAGACCGCCAGGACCACCACCATCATGCCTAGCAGGAGGGTGGACACCGGCGCGGCCACCGCCCCGAGAAAGGCGAAAACTGCGAAGGCATAGATTTTTTTATGGTCCTTATCGAGTGCGTACAATAGCACCGACCAAAGCATGCCGGCGTGGCCAAGTAGCGCCTGGGTGTCGGCGGTGGCCACCTTACCAAAAAAGGGGAGGAAAAGTGACGCGCCGGAGCAGAGCAGGGCGAGTTGACTTACCTGCGTACCGAATAACCTGGCCGTCCACCGGTAGGTAAAGAAGGCAGCGAGGATGAGCCAGCAGGCGGAAAGTAAGCGCGGAAAGAGGAAGCGGGAATCCGGATCGTCCGTGAGGCCTTCGCCAAGCGGCATCAGCGCGCGATTGATGTTAGCGGGGAGGTAATCCCCCCAACCGGCGTCCAACGCACGGGCCAGCGCGAAACCTTCTCCACCCGGCCAGGCCGTGATGACGTCGAGCTGCACGAAAAGCGCAGCGACGAAGAAGAAGGCGCACATCCACACGAAGAAACGCCACCGGCTGGAGGGTTGCGTCGCCTCGGGGGCGGAGGGCTGACTTACTTTTGGCTTACGACGTTTCTTTTTACTCACCGGGTGATGCGTTCACCATTCTTAAGCAAAAATTCCTCGGCTAGGTTGAGAAAATTCTTCGCGCCCCGGCTGCCGGCGTTGATCATCACCACCGGCAGGTGCATATTGGGGGCCTCGCTGATGCGGGCATTGCGGTGGATGATGGTCTTGAAGGCCTCGTCCCCATAACTTTCTCGTACGGAATCCACGACCATGTTTGCCAGGCGGAGGCGCTGGTCGTACATGCTCAGCAGGATGCCCTCTACCTGGAGCTTCGGGTTGAGCTGGCGCTGGACCAGTTCGATCGTATTCTGCAGTTTGGTGAGGCCTTCGAGCGCGAAATATTCACACTGTACCGGAATGAGTACGGAATCCGCGGCGGTCAGCGCGTTAATAGTCAGCAGGCCCAGACTGGGCAGGCAGTCGATAAGAATGTAATCGTAGTGCCGGCGCAGGGGCTCGATGATGTTGTTCCGCATCACGTCTTCGCGGCGGAAGCGATTGATCAGTTCCACTTCGGCGCCGACCAGATTGATGCTGGACGGTACGATGTGGAGGTTGGGGGTTTCGGTTTCGTAGACGACCTCGTTCACATCCAGGTCATTGATCAGCACCTCGTAGATACTAGCTTCGAGATCCTCGGCCGGAATACCGACACCGCTGGTGGCATTGGCCTGGGGGTCGGCGTCGACGATCAGCACCTTACGTTCCAAAATGGCCAGGGAAGCCCCAAGATTAATGGTGGTCGTGGTCTTTCCCACCCCCCCTTTTTGGTTCGCAATTGCAACAACTTTGCCCATGGCCGCGAAGGTAATGAATTAGCCGCGCTACTTGTTTTGACTTCATTGCGCCGGTGCGCAGGAGAAGGATAACTCAACTACCTTTGCCCCGCCGCGTTACAAACCACTAAATGTAATCCCGCGAGACTATGGCAAGGAAAGGCCGCAAGATGATTTATAAGACGCCCGAAGAGATCGAGCGTAGCCGAAAGGCCTGCCAGCTGGTTTGCGATACCCTAACCGAGGTGGCGAAAATGCTTCGCCCGGGACTGAGCGGTAAGGAGATTGACACCTTCGCCGAGGAGTATATCCGCGACCACGGAGCCGTACCGGGTTTTAAGGGTTTATACGGATGTCCCTCTACCCTGCTCGTGTCGCGCAACGAAGAGGTCGTTCACGGCTTACCGAACGAGAAACAGATTTTCGAAGACGGGGATATTCTTTCGATCGACTGCGGCACCATCGTCGATGAATTTTACGGCGATGCCGCTTACACCTTTTGCGTGGGCGACGTGCAGGAGGAAATTATGCAGCTTTGCCGCCGCACCAAGCATAGCCTTTACCTGGGGATAGACGCGGCCCGGCAGGGCAAGCGGGTCGGCGACATCAGCCACGCCGTGCAGCAGTACACCGAACGCGAATGCGGCTACGGTGCCGTACGGGAGCTAGTGGGCCACGGCCTGGGCCGAAGCCTGCACGAAGCCCCCGACGTTCCCAACTTCGGCAAACGTGGCCGCGGGCCCGTGCTGAAGTCCGGCCTTATCATCGCTATCGAACCCATGATCACCCTGGGTAAGCGCAACGTGGTCAGCCGCGAGGACGGGTGGACCATCGTCACCATAGACGGTAGCCCCGCCGCCC
>JBASAV010000346.1:0-6360 GCA_049650785.1 Lewinella sp.
TCGAAGCCCAGCTCCTTTAGCTGCTCCGTAATGCCCGTAGCAGCCCGCTCCCCGGCGCGTCCACCGCCAAATTGCTTTTCGCCGATGTGAATCGTCCCATTGAGAAAAGTACCGTTGGTCAAAACCACTGACTTAGCGGTAATCTCCATGCCGAGACCCGTCTGTATCCCTTTGCACCGGCCGTCCTTCACGGTAATACCGGTGACCATCTCCTGCCAGAAGTCGATATTCGGATGGGCTTCCAGCATTTCCCGCCAGCGCAGGGCGAAGGCCATGCGGTCGCTCTGGGCGCGTGGGCTCCACATCGCTGGCCCCTTACTTAGGTTAAGGAGGCGGAACTGCACCATCGTCTCGTCGGTCACGAGGCCGGAGTAGCCACCCATGGCATCGATCTCGCGTACGATCTGCCCTTTGCCGACACCCCCCATGGCGGGGTTACAGCTCATTTGGGCGATCGTCTGCATATTCATGGTAGCCAGCAGGACCCGGGCACCCAGGTTAGCAGCGGCTACGGCGGCCTCACAACCGGCGTGACCGGCTCCGACCACAATCACGTCGTAGGTTGGAAACATAAGGAGGCTAACGTTTTTTGGGGCCGCAAAGTTACGGTTCTCAGTCGGTTATCTATAGAGTATCAGGTTTTATGAGCCGCTTTATTCCTGCGCTGCGGCGCCCGAAAAAGAAATACTTTGCGACAAGAGGTTTTGCGGCGGAGCGCAGGATAAAAGACGATCGGGGCCGGAAAGCCTCGCTACACACAATAGATTAAATCTAAATAAGCCCGCATTTTTAACAAGCCGATGCGAGGGTGGCCTAGATGTCGTTGATGTCGTAACTTTGCGCCGAATCATAAAGGCTGGTCGGATTGACCTGCCTTTTACTCGTGTCAGTCACCCACTGACCGAGACAATCGTCCCTTAACGCACGACCCCGCGTATGAAAATTCTACAGAGACCGGCCGGACTAACCTGTTTATTGCTGGCCGCGCTTTTGCTTCAATCCCAGGCAAATGCCGGTGGAAGCAACTTGCTATTTTACGGTGTTGCCGCCCTCGCGCTAATCATCTTCTTCTTTATCGTCGTCAGCGTAGCGGATAACTTCATGGTTATCGAGTCGAAGCAGATGGGTATCGATGAGAAGGCCTCGATGGGATTATTTCCCACCGTTCGCGACCTGTTCCGCGGTAAGAAGCCCGAATACCTGGAGGATAAGCACGTCTACACCCTGACTAAGGGGTACGACATTCCGATGGCCGGGGAGCCGCTGCCCACCATTCGTGAACCCAAGGTTACGCGATTCGCCCTTAATCCGCCGGACTACTTCGGCCTGCGGCCCATTCCAAAGGTGACCGTTGAGGAAGGCGACACGGTCAAGGCCGGCGATCCGATATTCTACGACAAGAACATGCCCCGTATCAAGTTTGCCGCTCCGGTGAGCGGTGAGGTGATCGGGATCACCCGCGGACTGAAGCGCTCCATTGCCGAGGTAGTTATTCTCGCCGATAAGGAGCAGGTCAGCCGGTCGTACGACCTCCCCGCCCGCGATGCTTCCCGCGAGGAGCTAGTCGAGTTCTTGTTAGAAAGTGGAGCCTGGCCGGGTCTGCGTCAGCGTCCCTACAACCGGGTAGCTGATCCGGACGTCGTGCCCCGCGACATTTTTGTGACCACCTTTGACACCGCTCCCCTGGCTCCCGATCTTACCCTTGCAGTCAAGGGTCGCATGGATGTTTTCCAGGCCGGTGTTGACGTACTTCGTCGGCTTACGCCGGGACTGGTATACCTGGGTCTCGATGGTCGTGGCGATAAAGACAGCCCCTTCAGCGCCGTGCGTGGGGTACAGAAGCGGTATTTCCGCGGTGCTCACCCGGCCGGCAACGTGGGTACGCAGATTCACCACATCCACCCCTGTGGTCGCGGCGAGAACACCGTCTGGACGGTCAGCGTAGAAGACGTTCTTCTTTTCGGTGAGCTCTTCCAGAACGGTCATTACAACACCTCCCGTCTGATCGCACTGAGTGGTGATTCGTTCAGCGAGCCCTCGTACGTTCGTACCTACGCCGGTGCCAACATCGGCGAATTACTTGCCGGCGAAACAGTGCACGAACACAGCCGCATCATCAGCGGCGACGTGCTGAGCGGAACGAAGCGTAGTACCGATAATTACCTCAGCTACTTCGATAATCAGATCACCGCCATTGAGGAAGGTGACAACGCTGAAATCTTCGGCTGGCTCGTGCCCAACAGTGCCAAGGCAAGCATCTCGCCTACGGTCCCCGTGCTGAGCAACGATTTGCACCTGACTACCCGTACGAACGGCGAGAAGCGGGCTTTCGTAGTCAACAATGATTACGAGCAGGTGCTGCCGATGGATATTTATATGACGCAACTGATGAAGTCTATCCTGGTCAACGACCTGGAAACGATGGAAGGACTGGGTATTTATGAGCTCGTACCCGAGGATGTTGCCCTGTGTGAGTTTGCCTGCGTGAGCAAGCAGCCACTGCAACAGATATTGCGTCAGGGTCACGACACCATGATTGCGCAAGGATAACTATACGAAAACGCGGATTGTTAGCTCTCACTAGTCCGTACTGATAAAGCCTATATGAAAGCATTACACGATTTTGTAACCAAGTTCGAGCCGGATCACAGCAAGTCTCCGTTTCTGGCCACGACCTACGACGCTTTCTACACCTTCCTATTCCAGCCGCCAGCGGTCACGAAGGGCGGGGTACACGTGCGCGATGCCATGGATCTGAAGCGGCAAATGGTGTGGGTCGTTCTGGCTCTCCAGTTGCTCTACGTCTTCGGCACCTTCAACATTGGACAGCAGCACTTTGCGGCCCTCGGTGAGTATACCGGCTACCTGGAAGGCTTCCACCTGAAGTTGGTCTACGGACTGATTCAGATCATCCCGATCTTCATCGTCACCCACGTCGTCGGGCTCGGTATTGAATTCATCTACGCCGCCAAGAAAGGGCACTCCGTGGAGGAAGGCTTTCTGGTCTCCGGGGCGCTCATCCCCCTCATCATGCCGCCGGATATCCCCCTGTGGATTCTGGCCGTCTCGGTTGCCTTTGCCGTTGTACTCGGTAAGGAAGCCTTCGGCGGTACCGGTATGAATATCTGGAACATCGCCCTCCTGGCGCGGGTCTTCATCTTCTTTGCCTACCCGACCACCATCTCCGGTGACGAGGTCTGGGTAAGCGGTATTGAAAAAGTGGACGTTGGTCTTTACGCCAGTGAGGCTTACAACTTCGTACACGGTGGATTCGACTGGATCTTCGCCGGACTGGGTTGGGCGCAATTCGGTTCCGGCGGTCAGTTCGTCGTCGACGGCTGGACGGGTGCCACGCCGCTCGGTATTGCCGCCAAGGAAGGTTGGGAAGGTGTCTCGGCGGTCTACGACCAGAGCAGCATTTTCTGGGGTACGATCCCCGGATCTATCGGGGAGTCCAGCGTACCGCTCATTCTGATCGGTATGGCCTTCATCATGTTTACCCGTATTGCTGACTACCGCGTCATCGTCGGTGGACTGATCGGCTTCATCGTAGCCGGCTTGATGCTCAACGCTATTGCCCCCGCCGAACTGACGGACACCACGCCGGGCATCTTCAAATTCATGGCCATTCACCCCCTGCGGCAAATGATCATGGGCAGCTTCCTGTTCGCTATCGTCTTCATGGCTACTGACCCCGTCAGCAGCGCCGATACGCCGACCGGCAAGTGGATCTACGGTTTTCTTATCGCCTTCATCGGCCTGATCATCCGTGTACTTAATCCGGCCTACCCGGAAGGGTGGATGCTCTCTATCCTGCTGCTCAATACCTTCGCTCCCCTGATCGACCACTACGTCTACCAGGCTAACATCAAGCGTCGCGCGAAGCGTACGGCCGCCATGGCTAAAACCCGCGATGAACTGATTACCAAGCGGAACGAAGACGTTGAAGTATTTACTCCCCAGAACGCTGAAGGCTACCGGCCCGTAGGCAACGTTGGGAACTACTAATTCAAAATCACTCAATCATGAGTACGAAATATATTTACACCTTCGGCGTCATTATGACGGTCGTTGTGGCGCTGGTACTTGCCGGCTTCCGGACCCTCACGGCCGAATCCGCCGCCCGTAACGAAGACATCTTCAACAAGCGGGAGATTCTCGCTACCGTTGCCGAGCCCATGGCTGCTGCCGGTCTGCCCATCGAAGAACTGACCGATCCGGAAGTATTGGAGGTTTTCGAGACCAAGGTTGACCAGCTGATCGTGAACGCCAACGGCGAACCCGTGGAGGACGTGAACTTTGCCACCCTCGATCTGGCCAAAGAATATAAAAAGCCGGAAGGGCAGCGTAATTACCCTGTATACAAGTTCAGTTTGGACGAGGATTACTACGTATTCAGCGTACGGGGTAACGGGCTGTGGGACGCTATCTGGGGCAACATCGCTCTCGCGTCCGACCTCAACACCGTCACTGGAGCCAGCTTCGACCACGCCGGTGAAACCCCCGGTCTGGGTGCCGAGATTAAGGATAATGCCGGTTGGAAGTCCCAGTTCAAAGGCAAAAAGATCTACGACGGCAGCCAATTCGTTAGCATCATTGTCCGGAAGGGTGGTGCCGTTGATCAGGACCACGAAGTGGACGGACTGAGCGGAGCCACCGTTACCGGCGACGGCGTGACAAAAATGCTGTACAACGGTCTTAAGGCCTACGAACCCTATATTGAAGAGCAGCGTGCCGGTGCGGAATCCACCAGCATGAACATGAAATAATCCTTACCCATGGCAGAATCAACAGAACTCAAGACCGGCGTCGTAGCGGATCCTAAGAAGCCGGAAGAGAAGGACCCCATATTCGGTAAAAAGGAAAAGATCCTGATTACCGATCCTTTGCTGGATAACAACCCCATCACCATTCAGGTCCTCGGGGTCTGTTCGGCGTTGGCCGTTACCTCCCTCGTATATCCATCCCTGGTCATGGCCGTAGCCGTGGTCTTCGTGTGTGGCTTCTCCAGCCTCTTCACCTCGCTGATGCGGAACATCATCCCGAAGCCGGTACGTCTGATCGTACAGCTCGTGATCATCGCTACGCTGGTGACCCTGGTTAACGAAGCACTCAAAGTGCTGGCTTTCCCGGTCTACAAGCAGTTGTCCGTATACATCGGCCTGATCATTACCAACTGTATCGTAATGGGTCGTCTGGAAGCTTTCTCCATGGCCAATAAGCCCTGGCGCTCCTTCCTGGACGGCATTGGTAATGGTCTGGGTTACGGATTTATCCTGGTGGTTGTCGGTATCGTACGGGAGCTGTTCGGTAAGGGTAGCCTCTTCGCCGGCTCGCCCATCGCGCTGAACATCATCGGCCCCAGCAACGACACGACGCAGTATCTGATCAACACCGCCGCCGACAGTGGCATCGGTACCTGGTTCGGCTGGTACGCCAACAACAACCTGATGGTGCTGCCCGCGGCTGCTATGTTCGTGATCGCCGTATTCATCTGGATCCAGCGTAGTTACAATACCAAGCTCGTCGACGCATCGTAAACGATGCCTGCCTTTAGCTACCGTTCCTTCAGCCTATAAAAATCACCCAATCATGGGAGAATTTCTGAATATCTTCATCAAGTCGGCCTTCATCGAAAACATGGTGCTGGCCTACTTCCTCGGCATGTGTTCGTTCCTGGCCGTGTCGAAAACGCTTTCCACCGCCACCGGCCTGGGCTTGGCGGTCATTTTCGTTCTCGGCGTCACCATGCCCATCAACTGGGTAATCAACGAATATATCCTCATTCCGGCCGAGCTGGAGTTCTTGCGCTTCATCCTCTTCATTGCTGTAATCGCTTCGACCGTACAGCTTGTCGAAATGGTCCTGGAGAAGTACACACCGGGACTCTACGCCGCGCTGGGTATCTTCCTTCCACTCATCACGGTAAACTGTGCTATCCTTGGTGGTAGCCTCTTCATGGTTAGCCGGGAGTACAATCTGACCGAATCGATTGCTTTCGGTCTGGGAGGTGGCTTCGGCTGGTTCCTGGCCATCATCGCCCTGGCGGCGATTCGCGAGCGAATCCGCTACAGTAACGTTCCTCCCGCACTTCGCGGCCTCGGTATGGCGTTCCTAATTACGGGGCTGATGGGTATTGCCTTTTTGAGCCTGACCGGTATCGATCCCGCCGTCTTTGCGGGCTGGACGGAAGTGGCCGCCGAATAATTACCCCCAACTGATAAACCGGCCGGGCCTTTCCCGGCTTATGTATAAAATACGGTATCATGATTACCATCGGATTAGCGGTTCTCGTTTTTACCCTCATCGTGCTGGCCCTCATCACGATGTTGTTGGTAGCCCGCCGCAAATTGGTTCCCC
>JBASAV010000347.1:0-8481 GCA_049650785.1 Lewinella sp.
TTTCCTTATCGGACATAGCTTTAGCGAACTCCTGACGTACCGCCGATTCCATATCGGCACTGACCTTCGCGATCGGTTTGTTTTCGATCTCGAAACCCTTGCCGGTGAGGAACTCGACGATCGTCGAGGTCGCCACATTCAATTCCTTCGCTACTTTAATTAGTCGTTTACTCATTCGATCTGTTAAGCACGTCATCATTTTACCGCGGAGTGCTGCCGCGGGGCCATTTAGAACTACCCTAAAAAGCCGGATTCCCCCTTCTGCCTGGCGCCATGTCGGAGGACAACACTCGGAACACTATCCAAATGTAGCGCAAAGATAAGTCAATAAAGGAACAAACCCGACAGGCAACCGGGCTTTACAGCGTGTCTGAGTAAACGCGGCAACTTTAACATAGTTTGACAACGCTACGCTCAAGTGGCAATTACCTAATTACGGTTACGTTTCTCCGACTCACGACACGGCCCGATGTTTCTTGCAGTATCAGGGTATAGCGGCCGCTTCCCCACCCCTGCACGGAGATGTCGAACTGATTCGCCGGACCAGCCGACGCGAAAGCCAACCGGCCATCAGCGGTATAGAGATAAGCCCGCACCGGAAGTTGATCTTCCACCCTTATCCGGAGTACGTCAGTAGCCGGGTTTGGAAACACCCGTACTTCTATTGCCGACAATTCGGTGGCAGATGTTGGAGGGTCCGTAGCGACGCCACAGGCCAAATTGACATCGTTCGGATCACCGTTGGTGCCGGCGTTTACGAGGGGGTCCCCTTCATCCGCGTCTTCCGCTCCCACGTATCCATCGTTATCCAAATCGGCCGCGGCGTACTTCCACAGCTCGGCCCCTACGACGCCATCGTCCGCCGAGAAATAGGTAAAGGCACCGTAGGCAAAGAAATTTGTGGGATCGGACGAAGCCGTACCCGGCTGAATGTCGGCAACCAGGAAGGTACCGATCGCGGTTCCGTCGGTGGACCAGAGTTCCCGGCCGATCTCCGGTACCTCCGCTGAGAATAGCAACGTCGAATCGTTGACCACGTAGAGATCGCGAGGATAAGAAGGGTCGGGACCTATAAACAGATCTCGCAGGATAGTAGCCGGGGCTTCCGGTCCGGCTGCCGCCCAGGGTTCCGTCCCCGTAGCGTCAGTGTCGCCCGAAAACACGAGACGCTCACCCAGCACGCGGAAATCGGACAGGAAGGTAAACTGACTCGACGCGGTAATCGGTGAAGGATTTACGTCGTTTGGTGTCCCGCTCGTGGTAAACAGCCGTTTACGGCCGAACTCTCCGGCAGCGAAGTGAACGGTGCCATCATACAAGAATGCGGCACTCGGATTCGACAGGTCACTATCTCCACTCAGCGCATATGTTCCGGACTCCGTTCCGTCGGATCTGTAGATGCGGCGTCCCATACCGGGATCAGCCGTAAAGTAGGCCAGGCCATCCAGGATGGTGATATCAGAAATATGGTAGTAGAGGGAGTTTTCCTCAATTTGGCGGATATCCTTCACCACGTACGTACCCGCTTCCGTGCCGTTGGTTCGCCACAATTCCGGTCCGTAATCTCGTGTTGCTTCAACGAACAGCAAAATGGAATCATTCAGGGGGACAAAACCCTCACCCCGCGAATTACCGCCGAATGCGCTTTCCAGTATCGTGATCAGCTCGTAGTTACCCGTGGGTGGATCAATGGAGTATAGCGCCTGGCCCACTCCGTTTACGTAGGTCCGTAACAGCAGCCGATCACCGAGGCGGGTCGCTCCCGAAATCAGGCTGTTTGCGCCAACCGGGCTATCGGGGTCAAGAACAAAAGTCCCCGCTGAGGTACCGTCCGTCCCGTAAAGGAAATTTTCCCGGAATCCGTTGATGTTCAGATAAGCCGTATCCCCCACGAATGTCGTGACGTATGGATCGCTGCTCTGCCGGCCGGCATTCAGATCGGCTACCAGGCTGGTAGTTACCCCAGATCCCTGCGTGGCAAACAATTCGAAGCCGGTGCACGGGGTGGAAGCAGCCAGTAGCAACCGGTCGTTGACCACCGCCAGGGGGTTGGGATAGGAACCGGTTTCTGTAGTGTTACCATCAACGAGTAACTCTATAGTGGAGGAATCGTCCCGAACGATGAATACCTCCTGTCCGTAGTCCGGGTGATCGGCTACGAAGATCACCCCGTTGTTCCTTCGTATTGGCTGCGAGATATCGGGACTGTCCGGACCGGGATAGAGATCATCGACAAGTTGAGTGCCCTCCACGGTGCCATCCGTACGCCATAGTTCCGTACCGGTTTCCGGTGTGTCCGCCAGAAAATAATACTGATCGCCGGAGGCCACGACCTGTCCGAGTGAAAAGCCGTTGCTGCTGCGACCGCTGATACTGTCCCGTAGGAGATAGGTGCCCTCCGCGCTTCCGTCTGTCCGGTAGAGCGAAACGCTGCGACTCGCCGGATCCGAAACAGTATAGAAGATTATATCATCAAAAAACTGTGCGGTTCGCAGTCCGATCGTGTCGCGGTTTGGATTCAGTTCGATAACCGGCTCGGCTACCGATGTAGCCGTATCGATGCGATAAATCGTCTGGCGATACTGATCATCCTGTAACACAAAATAGAGGCCGTCCTGGCGGTGGGCAAAGAATTGGGTATACCCCTCGGCAATGGAGGTGAAGACTTCCCTTAAGGGGGCGGGTGAAAAGAAGTTCTCATCGTAAACGTAGGTCTCCGCCACACCGGGAGCCACTACCTGGGCGATAAGCATTGAGTCGACCGCCGCGGTTGGCGATACGAATTGAAAGCCCTCGGGTGGATAAACTACCCGCGAGCCCTCGATGGTACCATCAGTCACTACGAAGGGGACGAATTCTTCCGGCGAGTAACTATACTCAAAGAAAAGACGGTTCCCGATGGGGATAACGCGACTTATAAAATCATCCGGCAGTTGCTGAAGCTGTATAACAGACTCATCTGCCGGATCATACCGGTAAAGTTGAGATTGGTAATTCTCGTCGGTATGTACAAAGACGATAAGGCCGTTGATGGCGGTGAACCAGGTACCCCGATTGGTATAATCATCGCTGGAAAGCGTCGCTAGGGTAGTAATCTCACCGGTTGATAGTCGGATACGCTGGTAAACGGTGTGATCCGACGTAAAACTTTGGAAGTACAGATATTCCTCGATAAGCTTGGGGTTGCTGGAAAAGTCCAGCATCAGATCGGGAGATCGGTCCCGGAGGGAGACCGCGGAAGAGTCCTGCGGGCCGAGGTAATAAAGCTGGAATCCCGTTCCGTCATCAGCCATGAATATGGTATGCTGACCGTCTGACTGGAGCGCTGTCGGGTTGCTGCCGGCATTCCCCTGGCTAATATTAGCTACGAGGGTTTGAGCAGGTAGAGAAAGTTGATTTGCCAGGAATGACGCGCAAATCAACAACGGGTAAAATTTCTTCATATAGGGATAGGTGCATAGTCCGCCGTGCTGAGTAATCTACTTAATCACCCTACCCGGACAGCTAGTAAAAATAATGCTTCACCGGTTACCCAGAAGTGTAGAAGGAAAAATGTTTCCAGAAACAAGGGCGGCGGCCTTGGCCAATTTACGTGCGTATCGCGGTATGAATGCAAGACGCATCAGCGCGGTGGTGAGGCAGCTGCCGATCAGAGTGAGCACACAGCATATTGGGGAAGCGGAACGGGAATTTTGACGTATTGGCGCATATTATCGTGGCCATGGCGGAGGCCGGCAGGCCGGGTGCATCACGGCGATTAACGAACTCTTTAGCATCAAAAGATCCATACCGCTTCGATGGGGGCACAAATCTCCGTACTTTTCCCGCAACCAAATGACAACCATGACACAGCATTACAGGCCATTATTATTCGTGGCCACCCTCCTTTACGGGTTGGTGTTGACCGGCCAGACCACTTTTCCCTACAATGGGGTTTACGACCAGGCAGACCGGTACTACGCCCTCACCGGCGTAACCGTACACGTATCGCCTGACCGAACCGTTGAAAATGCCACCATCGTTATCCGCGATGGACTGGTAGAAAGCGTGACCGCCAACGGCGAAGCACCACGCGGTGCGGTATCGGTTGCCGCGGAGGGCAAACACGTCTACCCCAGCTTTATCGAAGTTTACGGGAACTACGGTATGCCGGAAGTGGAACGCAGCCGACGGAGCCGCAGTGACGGCCCGCAGATGGAATCGGAAACCGAGGGTGCGTATTCCTGGAATCAGGCCCTGCGCCCCGAAACCGATGCCGCGGCGATGTTCACGATCGATACCAAGGCCGCCAAAGCGATGCGGGATGCCGGTTTCGGTACCGTGTCCACCCACCACCACGATGGCATCAGCCGCGGAGCAGCCGCGGTGGTCACCCTAGCCGAAAGCAGCGATAATGAGGTGCTCCTTAAGCGTGATGTAGCTCACCACCTCTCCTTCGATAAGGGTTCCTCCGGACAGGATTACCCCAATTCCCGTATGGGCACGATGGCACTGCTCCGGCAGACTTACCTAGACGCGGAATGGTACGGTGCTGGAGACCGAAGAGAAACCAATCTGAGCCTGGAAGCTTGGCGGGATATGCAGGAACTGCCCCAGGTCTTCGCGGTTGACGACTGGCAAAACGCCCTGCGCGCCGATAAGGTAGGCGACGAGTTCGGGGTACAGTACATCATCCGCGGTGGTGGCGACGAATACCAGCGGCTCGACGCGCTGAAGGAATCCGGTGCCAGCTTCATCATCCCGCTGACCTTTCCCGAAACCTACGATGTCAGCGATCCCTTTGCTGCGGATATGGTTTCCCTGGCGCAACTACGCCACTGGGAGCGCGCGCCCGGCAACGTAGCCGCCGTAGCTGAAGCGGATATTCCCTTCGTCATCACGGCCGATGGATTGAGCAAGCCCGGTGACCTACACGAGGCTATGCGTAAAGCCCACGCCGCCGGCGCGGACGAGCGTACGTTAATGGCTGCCCTCACGACCGGTCCCGCCGAAATGCTTGGAATAGCTGATCGCGTTGGAACGCTGGAAGTAGGCATGTTGGCAAACTTCATTGTTACCGACAAGAGCCCCTTTACCGAAAAGGCAACCATTTACCAGAACTGGGTACAGGGTTATCCCTTCGAACTAAAATCGCTCGAAGCCACCGAACTAGCTACCGCCTACGATATTACCGTTGGTGACGAAAGCTTTATCGGGGAGGTTTCCGGAGATCCCGGCAGCCAGAAAATGACCCTTTCCACCGAGGGTGACAGCACCAAAACCGACGTCACCTATTCCGAGAGCGGCGACGTCCTCACCCTGCGCTTCAAGCCGGAAGGAGAAACCGGATTTTACCGGATCACGGCCACTCCCGATGGGGAAGGCTACTCCGGCACGGGCCGCGACGCCCGGGGACAAATCGTCAATTTCCGGGCCACTCCACGTGCGGGAAGTAGCGAATCGGATGAGAGCGACAATGAGGAGGAAGATGAGGATGCGTCGAAGGAGGAGGACTATGTCAGTCGCCTGACCTACCCCAACATCGCCTACGGACTACCCACCATGCCCGAGGCACAGACGGTGCTTTTCCGTAATGCTACGGTCTGGACCAACGAGGAGCAGGGCATCCTGGAAGAAGCCGACGTGCTGATTCAGGATGGCAAGATTACCGGTGTCGGGCAGGGACTCTCCGATCGGGGCGCAACGGTCATTGATGCTACCGGTATGCACCTCACCAGTGGGGTGATCGATGAGCACAGCCACATCGCGCTGAGCTCCGTCAACGAAGGCACGCAGTCCAGTACCGCCGAGGTGCGTATGGCCGACGTGGTAGATGCGGTCGACGAAAATATTTACCGGCAGCTAGCCGGTGGCGTCACCGTAAGTCAGTTGCTCCACGGCTCGGCCAATCCCATCGGCGGGCAGTCTGCTTTGGTGAAACTACGCTGGGGCGCTTCGCCCGACGAAATGATGTTTGAGGGAGCCGATCCCTTCATCAAGTTTGCCCTCGGCGAAAACGTCAAGCAATCCAACTGGGGCGATGCCAGCCGCGTCCGCTATCCCCAGACCCGCATGGGCGTAGAGCAGATCTTTGAAAACTACTTCAGCCGGGCCGCTGAGTACGACCGGGCCATGAGCGCCGGCGAGGACGTACGCCGTGATCTGGAACTGGAAACCCTGGCCGAAATTCTGAACGACGAACGCTTCATCACTTGCCACAGCTATCAGCAGGGAGAAATCAATATGCTGATGGAACTGGCCGAGCGCCACGACTTCAGGGTAAACACCTTTACCCACATCCTGGAAGGCTACAAGGTGGCCGATAAGATGGCTGAGCACGGTGCCGCCGGATCTACCTTCTCCGATTGGTGGGCCTATAAATATGAGGTGAACGAAGCCATTCCCTACAACGGCGCCCTGATGTACGAAGAGGGCGTAGTAACAGCTTTCAACTCCGATGATGCCGAGATGGCGCGCCGGCTGAATCAGGAAGCGGGCAAAGCCGTTCTGTTTGGTGGCGTACCGGAAGAAGAGGCGTGGAAATTCGTGACCCTGAATCCGGCCAAGATGCTCCACATCGACGATCGCGTCGGCAGTATTCGGGTGGGCAAGGATGCCGACCTGGTACTCTGGAACGATCACCCCATGAGTATCTACGCCCGCGCGGAACGGACGTTCGTAGACGGCCGGGAGTACTTCAACCGGGAAGAAAACGAGACCCGCCGCGAAGAACTGAGCGAGGAACGGAACGCTCTGATCCAGGCGAGTTTGGACGATAAGAATGAGGGTGGTAAAACGCAGCCTCCCCGCGGCAACAGTCGCCGCCTACTTCACTGTGACAGCCTCAACCACTAAAGAATACAACCATGTCTATTAATATCAAATATCAATTAGCCCTGCTGTTTACGGTAGTGGTTTATTCCTGCGCCCTCGCCCAAAATCCTATTCCGGCGCGTGCTCAGCAATCTCCCTTCGCCGTAGTCGGGGCCACCGTTCACGTCGGTGACGGCACCGTCATCGAGGATGCAACGATCCTGGTCAGCAACGGACGGATCGAGAGCATCGGGACGACTACCGCGGTGCCTACCGGTTATGAAACCGTAGATGGCGCCGGTAAGGAAGTGTATCCGGGCCTGATCGCACTCAACAGCCAACTGGGCCTGGTGGAGTTCAATTCCGTTCGCGCTACCCGCGACGACCGGGAGGTTGGCCTGATGAACCCCAACGCCCGCGCACTGATCGCCTTCAACACGGACTCGCAAGTCATCCCGACCGTTCGCAGCCGGGGTATACTACTGGCGCAGGCCACCCCGGAGGGCAGCCGCGTCAGCGGCACCAGTAGCATCATGCAGCTCGACGGCTGGAACTTCGAAGACGCGGCGGTAATGGCCGACGACGGTATCCACATCAACTGGCCCGATCGCAGCAGCTACAACTGGCAGACCGGGCGGGTGATTCCGAACGAACAATACGAAGAGCAGGAACGGGAACTGGAAGCCTTTCTCGAGCAGGCGATAGGTTATTGCGGTCGCGCGGAAGGTGATGGCGAACGGCTACTGAAATTTGAAGCCTTCTGCAACGTCATCGATGGCAATACGAAGGCCTATCTCCACGTCGAGGAGGCCCGCGATATTCAGGCCGGAGTGATCTTGCTCAAGCGAATGGGTGCCAATCCGGTAGTCGTTGGCGGTTATCAGGCTCACCTGATCCCCGAATTTTTAAAGCGCGAAGGCGTACCGGTTATTCTGGGCAGTACCCAGGCCTTGCCTGCCGCCCAGGACGAGCCCATCGATCAGCCCTATCGCAGTCCGGCTCTTCTAGCGGAGGCCGGCGTGGAGTTCGCCATCAGCCACGAGGGCTACTGGCAGCAGCGCAACCTCCCCTTCGTCGCCGGCCAGGCCGTCGGGTTTGGACTGGACTATGAGAAAGCCGTGGAGGCCATCACGCTTGCCCCCGCCCGGATTGCCGGTATCGCCGACAACTACGGTAGCGTGGAAGAGGGTAAATCAGCTACATTCCTGATAGTGTCCGGTGACCTGTTGGATATGCGCACCAGCAATGTGGAGCACGCCTTCATCGACGGTCGCGAGGTCAATCTTGATAATAAGCAGGCCGAGCTCTACCGGAAGTTCAAAGAGAAGTACGACCGGCAGACCAGCCGGTAAAGGTCAACGTTGGTCGATGGGTTTGGCCCATCAGTATAGGAATAGCCCCCGGCTCGCTTCGCCTAGCAAGCCGGGGGCTATTTTCGTTATTTATTAATCATTCCGCCAAAAGCCATGCAAAACCGCTATTCGCTTCTGTTCTTCCTGGTGCTGGCTTCGGTCGGTCCGCTTCTTTCCCAAATCATTTCCGGACGGGTAACGGATGAGAATACCGGCGAGGCGCTTCCCTACGCGTCCATTTACCTTCAGCAACTGGGAACCGGCGCTACTACCAACGTAGAGGGACGCTACGAGCTTTCGCTCAAGCCCGGAAGGAACACGCTGGTATTCCAGTACC
>JBASAV010000348.1:0-1744 GCA_049650785.1 Lewinella sp.
CTGTCGCTCCGCCTCCTTGATCGCTTTGTCGAGGACTTCCAGATTCTTCTTCCGCCCGATCTTCTTACCCTCGAATAAACCCAGCGAACCACCCGCTACGGAGTACGGCCGGCGTACGTAGCGACCGTCCGGGGACAATACCGTCGTACCATCGTCGGTAGGCGCGGGCAATTCGTCCTTCTCGGAAATGGTCACACCGTGCAGGAGGTGACTTACCAGCTTTTTATAGGGCTCATCGACGGTGAGTACCTCCACGGCGGAGCGACCGGAGTGGGCTGCCGTACCATTGGATGAGGCGTCGGCCTGATCCAGTGCATCGAGCACGAAAAAATTAGCCTTCCCCTTTTGGCGGTCGCTGAGTAGTCGGATGGCCGCACGGGCTTCCTCTACGTTGGCGACCACGTAATAATTCAGGCAAGGCTCGAGGTAATTCTCAATGGCGGCCCGGTATTCCGGCTGCACCAGCAGCAGGTCTCCCAGCAGTTGGGGATCCGCAGTCCAGCTTCGGTCCTTACTGAGAAAACGAATCGATTCGGGGAAGCCCTCCAAGCTGTCGATCATGCTCTTGGTGAGCTTGTATTCATTCCGCCGGGCGTCCAGGCCCCGGTTGATCCGATTCAGTTCGGCCTGTAGGTGCTCGGTGTCGGTGACCGCTTCGTCGATTGCCTGTAAACGATCGGCTTCTTGTTTCTCCAGCCGTTCCGTCTCCTGTTCCTGCGACCCGATCTTCCCTTTGAGTTCGGTGAGTAAGGCTTCCAAGTTCTCGCGTTCCCCGCGGCGGTCGGCCATTTCGGCCTGGTTCCGCTCGACTTGGTAGCGGAAGTTTTCTATCTGGTTGCCGTTGATCGCCCGGCGCTTTTCCAGTTGAAAGATCTTCTTTTCCTCCTCCTGTTGGACTTTGAGGCTTTCGTCCAGTTTCGACTTCAGACCCGCGTGACCTTCCCGTACGCCAGTTAGTGACTCCTGTGCGGCGTCGCGCTTTTGCTGTTGATCGTCGAGCACTCCTCGAGCCTCCGTGACCAACTGTTCGGTACCTGCAATTTGCGTTTGGTAAGATGCGATCTCGGTTTCGGCGCGCGCGATCGCCTCGGTCAACTGTGTCGTCTGGCGCTCGACGAAGCCCTTTCGCTGCTGCAGCAACTGCCGTTCGCTTTCCAAATTCCGTAGTTCGCCGGTCAGCGCATTGAGTTTGCGTTGTCGCTCCCCCACCCGTTGCTCTTTGTCTACGTGTTTCTTTCGCTCCTCGTCCAGCCGGCTTTCCAGTTGGGTAATACGCTGATCCGTTTGGCGGTAGGCGGTCTCCGCTTTATCCGTTTCCTCGCGGAGCTTTTCGTAGTCGATGCGAAGCTTTTCCACGCGTATTCCGGTCAGCAGCAGGCTGAGATCACGATACTGTCCTTTGAGATCACGGTACTTACGGGCGCGTTTAGCCTGCTTCTCCAGGCTTTTGAGGTTGTTGGTGATCTCGAACAGGAGGTCCTCGATCCGTGCGAGATCATCCTCCGTGTTTTTAAGCTTCCGGAGACTTTCCTTTTTCCGGTTTTTGTATTTACTGATCCCAGCGGCCTGCTCGAACATGCGCCGTCGACTATTGTCTTTATCGGCCAGAATGTCATCCACCATACCCAGCGCGATGATCGCGTAGCTGTTGCTGCCGATACCGGTGTCGAGAAATAAATTCCGGATGTCCTTCAAGCGGCACTGCACGCCATTGAGCCGATATTCCGAGTCGCCGCTCCGGTAG
>JBASAV010000349.1:0-1718 GCA_049650785.1 Lewinella sp.
GTTTATCCGGGTCCGGTATGGCCAAGGCCGAGGACCACGGGCTCGGGCTGGTTGAAATCGACCACCGCGTGGCCGTCATCATGCAAACCCGCGAACGGGACAATCGGTACCACCTCTGGCTTCAGTACTGGGATCCGGCCGTCGGCGCCCCGCAGGATTCGGTCCACCTTACGGTAACACCGGGGATCTATTACCTGCGTTTAGCTACTCCCCTGGCCGGTGGGGGACTGGCCCTGCTCGGTCACCACGGGGAAGGAGCGTTCGAATTGAGCACCTTCGGCGCCGACGGGATGCAGACCGGCCGGTTCCTTCCACCACCGGAGACGAACGGCCAGTTGCAGGACGTATGGCATTTACCAGATGGGCAACTCCTCCTGCAGAGCAGATCCTCGATTGGTACGAACATATCCGTTTATGCCTATGAGCAACAGTTGTATAAAATAGGAGAGGGCATTACCTGGAGGGGAAATCTGGCCGGCACCGCCCAGGCGGAAATCCGTGACCTCCGCAAGCATGCGGATGGGACCTATACGGTGTGCGGTAGTCTGTCCGACAGCGCCTGGCTCGCTACGTACCGGGGGACGAAGCCGTTACGTCAACGTACACTGGGTGCCGCAGCGCGCAGCTATGACATGGAAGTTCGCTACGGCGTGATCAAAAACTTACTCCCCGTTCGGCAAGACACGCTGTACACCATTGCCGCCTACGCGGGTCTCGCCTCGGATGTACGACTCGCGTTGGATGCCGATTGGTCCCCGATCTCCGACACCTTGCTGCCCTTGGTGTTCGGTGAAGAACGGTCGGAAAGGGTCGCTAATGGAAGTGTTTACACCATTGAAACTGGATTCCTCGAACCCCACGGACTAAAGCGTACCGAGCTTTTCAGTGCCGGAGATACCTTCGTCCGATCCTACTGGCAGGGGGCGGAGGGTGAACTACGCGACCTGCTGGTTCTTAATGACACTATACTGGTCCTTCAGGAACATACCACGAAGACCAGTCAGCGTACCAACCTAACCGCGCTATCGGCGGATTTGCGTACCGAATACTGGCATGAAACGGTTGGTCGGCCGCTCCGTAAATCTTATTCCCGATTCAGCTCCGTGGCCGGCCAGGCGATTGCTTTTTACCGTCCAGCCACCTCGGCCTCCGGGGAAAGCGACCTGCACGTGCTCCGGCAACCGGAAGGGGTGCCGGAGAAGGTTGAACTCCCGGATTGGGCGCAGGCGGCCCACCTGCTCGCCACGGAAGGTGACACGCTTACCCTACTGCTTACCGATCTACGGGGGCAGGCGGAGGTATGGTGGACGCTGGCCGGCAGGCCGGTGCAACGGATACGGATTGACGGGCTGGGAGACCATCGGCGGAGGGAGGAACTATACAGCTATCAGGACGGCCAATTGTATTTGCTGACGACGATGGACCGCCGCGGCGATTCCCTTGACTTGACGGCCATGGTGGAGCAGGGGCTCACCTTTGGGGATCTGCTCAAACCGATCCCGGTACTCACCCAAATCGATCTTCGCACTGGCCGGCAGATGCGTACCGTACTGCAAGACTTGCTGGACGTCCGTGTCCGGTCCCTCGATCTATCGGGACCCTTAGCCCTTATTTCGGGTCGGTTGCTTTCGAACCACGAGACGATATGCGCGGTCTATAACCTCCGGGAAAAGCGAATCGCTACTTATACCATTCCCACGCCGCAGGGCGAGCTGGCC
>JBASAV010000350.1:0-1882 GCA_049650785.1 Lewinella sp.
CCTCATCGGTGCGGCCTCCTTCACGCTATCCGGTCTGCTGTGTCTGATCGTTGACGATAACGAAGCGGAAGTTGACTTCGCCGTACCAAAGAACGCTATCGAACCGGTGACCTAACGAACACCCAGCCACTCGGGGAAAAAAACAACGATCGCCAGCAGTAGAACCTGTATGATCAAGAAGGGCACGATGCCCCGGTACAGATGTCCGGTGGTCACCTCGGGCGGCGCTACCCCTTTCAAATAGAATAGGGCGAAACCGAAGGGCGGTGACAGGAAGCTCGTCTGCAGGTTGATCCCCAGGAGTATCCCCAGCCAGATCAGATCGGTACCGTAGGCGATGAATACCGGGGTCACTACGGGTACGATGATGAATACGATCTCGATAAAGTCGATGAAAAAGCCGGCCACAAAGACCACCACCATCACCAGCGCGAGGAACTGGTATTCCGGCAGGTCACTGCGTTCGATGAGGGAAACCAGAAAGCGGTCGCCCCCCAGTTCCCGAAACACCAGCGAGAAGGTAGTGGCCCCCAGTAGGATCATGAAGACCATACTGGTCAGGTGGGTCGTGTCGCGGCAGACATCGGACGTTGTTTCTCGGTCCAGACGTCCCTGCGTCCACGTGAGTAACATCGCTCCTGCCGCCCCGACGCCCGCTGCTTCCGTCGGAGACGCCAATCCGATGAGTATGCTGCCGAGGACGGCTACGATCAGCAGCAGCGGAAGGAAAAGACTTTGCACAACGCCCATCCAAAATTGCCGGTCGCGGGTCGGTGAATCCTCCCGTACCGGGAAACGCTTCGGACGCACCACGCCTAACAAGAGAATGTAGAGGATGTACGCCGCAACCAACAACATACTCGGGTAGAGCGCGGCGCGGAAAAGGCTCCCGACGCTTACCTGCAGAACGCTGCCCAGCAGCACCAGGACAACCGACGGCGGGATGATCTGGCCCAGCGTTCCGGAAGCCGCAATGACGCCCGTGGCCAGGGGGGCGGGGTACCCCTGACGGAGCATGGGCGGCAGACTGATCAAACCCATCGTGATCACGGTAGCCCCGACGATGCCGGTCGAGGCCGCCAGCAACGCCCCCACCACAATGACGGATACCGCCATACCGCCGCGGATACGGCCAAATAGCCCGGCCATACTGTTGAGCATCCGCTCTGCCAATCCGCTCTTTTCCAGCATGATCCCCATGAAAATGAACAACGGTACCGCGAGCAGCACCGAATTTTCCATGACCCCCATCACGCGGTTGGGGAGTAGGGTCAGAACGTTGACATCCAGGAAGCAAAAGGCGTAAAGCAGGCTGAGTCCGCCCAGGGTGAAGGCTACGGGGTAACCGTAGAGCACCAGCAGGAAGATGCTGACGAATAGGATGAGCGCCAGGACAGCCAGACTCATTCTGGTGCCGGTTGGTCAAGCTGCCGCGCCGCCCGCCAGGCTTCCGCCAGTCCCTGCAGGATTAGCAGCGCGGCGGCCAGGGGGACCACGGACTTGATGGGAAAGAAGTACGGAATACCATTCGGATTTGGGCTACCCTCCCCGCCTAGCCACGACTCGTAGGCATAGTGCGCGCTGGTGTAGAGCAGCACGACCGCCCAGGGAATCAGGAAAAGAGTCGCCCCTACTAGATTGACCAGGCCCTTATCCCGCGCGGAGAAGCCTTCGTAAAACAGGTCCACCCGCACGTGACGATCCTGCTGCAGTGCGTAAGGAATACCGAGTAGGAAGATGAGCGCAAATAAGTGCCATTCCAGCTCAATCACCCAGGCGGCCGTGAGGCTTAGAAACCAACGAAGCGTTACATCCACCACCACGACGACGATGAGAACGATGTTGAGCCAGCCGACGGCCCGTCCGATCCAACTGACCACGC
>JBASAV010000351.1:0-1723 GCA_049650785.1 Lewinella sp.
CGCTGTCGACCCGGTAGGTGAAGGGGTCGTAATCCTGGTTGACGGGATAGAAGAACCCGCGGAAGGGTTGCTCCGTGACCACCACGGTATCGCCCGCCGCGGCCGCGAAGTCGAAGATGAGATGGAAGGAATCCCGAATCCATACGTAAACGGAATCGGCATTGCCGGTCACCACCTCCGTGCCGATCGGCTGCCAGAATCCGTTGTCGTAGAGATTGGCGCCCTCGATCACGCGGGCGGACCGGCCGGCGAGTACCGTGTCCCGGTCGGAGGTAAACCGGATGGCGACGATCTCCAGGTTCGGTGTTTCATCCCCGACCTCGTGCGTCCAGGTAGCGCCCAGGGGAGCGAATTCCTGGGCCGCGGCGGTCTGGCTGAGCGTCAGTGTTGCTGCGGTAAGGAAGAGGGCGATCAGGAGCCGGTGGGTAGGCAGTGTGTACATCGGTCAGGGAGTAGTGCCATTCAATGTACGGCCAAACCAGCGTTTATCTACTCCTCCACGTAGAACCCAAACTTGCCCTGCCCGTAATCCCGCATTGCCTCCATGATCTCGGTCTGGGTGTTCATGACGTACGGACCGTGGCTCACCACCGGGGCTCCGATCGGCTCGCCGCTCAAAATGAGCGCCCGGGCGTCCGTCTCGCCAGTATTGGTGAGTTGGATGCCCGTACCGTCGTTGCGGAAGTGGAGCAGGGTGCGGGCCGGGTTATCGAAGCCGGAGGATGTGGCCATGCCGCCGTCGAGGAGGTAGGCGGCGAGGTTGTGGCTTTCCGGTACGGGCAGGTTCGCCGTCGCGCCGGGCGGAAGGGTCAGTTGCCAGGCGTTGAGTGACGAATAGGTTTGTGCCGCCCCCTTGGTACCGTTCAGCGATCCGGCAACGATTTTCACACGGCCGCCTCCGTCCAGTTGGACCTGCGGGATGTCCGCCTCCTTCAGATCCTGGTAGCGGGGCTGCACCATCTTGTCGTCGGGTGGGAGATTGACCCACAGTTGAATTCCCTCCAGCGTGCCACCGGTTTCTTTGAAGTCGTTGCTGGCGCGCTCGCTGTGGATGATGCCCCGACCCGCCGTCATCCACTGCACGTCGCCCGCGCGGAGGTGGCCGGTGTTGCTACGACTGTCGCGGTGGCGGATGCCCCCCTGGTACAGGAAAGTCACCGGCTCGAAGCCGCGGTGGGGGTGGGGACCCAGGTCCAGCGGATCGCGGCCGCCGGCCTCCATTTCCACCGGACCGAAGTGGTGCAGCAGCAGGAAGGGGTCGACCTGGTCTACCCGCTGCGTCGGTAGCGGCTGGTAGACCTTCAGCATGCCCATGCTCAGTTCGTGGGCGGGCAGTACGTCGGCGACGGTGCGGTAAGTCATGCTTATTAGTTGTAGGTACATCAATAACCATTTGACCGGGGGGAGAGTTGCAGTCGGCTAATCACTTGCGGATGTGAAAGAAATGCGCTAAATTGACTCGGTCTCCGTCGATCTGCTAAAACCAACACAAATGTCTTTACTCAGCCAAGCGCTGGCCTTCCTCTGCTTTGCCCTCATCCTACTGGCCTGTTCCGATGACAACGATTCAATGCCGGTCGCCGGCGTTGATGCGGAACTCCTGGTGGACAACTACAATTACTACCTGGGCGACGATGCGCCCGAAGAAGAACGCGCCTTCGCCGCGATCGGCAAGGTCACCCAGGCCCGACTCGAAGACCGGGGCGAGGAAGACCGGCTATCC
>JBASAV010000352.1:0-3167 GCA_049650785.1 Lewinella sp.
AGCCAGGCGACAATTCGACCGCCAGCAGGACCACCCCGCCGACCGGGAGCCACGAAACGCAGCCGAAACCGTCGAGTCTTTCTACCATACGCAGGGTTTCGACAGTCACCGCTCCGTAATCGGCATCAAATTCCACGGCGGCACCCTATACCGCGATGAGATCGAAGGCATTTTCCTGGGCGAAACCCCGTACGATATCATCCTGCTCCATCGGCGCAACCTACTAGCCGCTGGCATCTCCTGGTATCAGGCCCGCGTTCTCGACCAGTGGGTATCCAAGTCGGAGAAGATCGAAAAGCCAACCATCGAGATTGATATTCCCCTGCTGCGGGAATTCGTCCTGCGAACCCGCGAGGACATTGCCGATTGGAAACAAATGCTGCAAAAGCACCAGCACCCTTATCTGGAGCTGACTTACGAGCATATCACGTCTCCCGCCTTTTCGTACGACACCATCTGGAACCACCTGAACGTGCGGTCAATCGAACAGCCGAAACCGAAGACATACAAATTACTCAAGGACTATAAGCACATCAGCAACATCGAGGCGATCCGGGAGGCCTTCGCCGGTGAGGACTTAGGACAGGTGTAGTCCCGATGGCCTTCTCCAGCGCATCCCCCTCCCCGATCGGTAAATCCCAATACCTGCTATTAGGAGCCTTGCTGATCGTGACTTTGGTCGGCACCCATTTTCTGGACGACCTGCTGAGCCACCTGCCTTTGCCGGAGTCGATCTATACCACTACGCCGACCCTTGATTTTGTGCGGGGACTGAATGGAAAGCGGGTAGTGACCATCTTGTTTCTGGGCATCTTCTGCGTCGTGCTCGACCGGTGGCGGGGCGTGGACATCCGCCATTTGCCCGCCGAAGCCCGTGCGCTGCTTATCGCCGCCATTGGCCTGCAAACCTACAGCCTGGGCGTACTGGACTACAACCATTATTTCAATAACTGGATGATCGCCGATCGCCTGCTGTTAGCGGGTTTGGGTATACTCGCCATCGGCCGGCCGCTCTTCATTCCGCTTTTCGTGATCCATTTGGTTATGATGACCGGGCAACTGCGGCAACCCCAACTGATCGGTTACGACCACGTACACAAATTCATCTTCCCCCATATTCTCTCGCTGGTGTGGTGCTACCTCGCCGCTAATTGCTTTCTCCGCATCCGGAAGCCCTACGTCCTGCTGGTCCCCCTGATCATGGTCCCGCTGAGCCTGTGGTACATCGCTGCGGGTATCGGAAAGCTGGAGATGGACTGGCCAAACTATAATAGCCTCTACAACCTCTTCGCGGCGGCCGTGGACGCCGGTTGGTTGGAAGGCTGGTCGGTAGAAACCAAGCGTTTCCTCGCGAGTATACTGGAGATGAGCCCGAAGCCTCTGCTTTGGCTGACTATCCTCATAGAAATCCTCTTTCCGGTTCTGCTATTCGCCAATCGGACCACCGCCATCATAGTTTCGCTTACGCTAATGATCTTTCATTTGGCGGTCTACCTCTTTAGTGGCATTCTCTTCTGGCAGTGGTCGCTGCTGGAATTGGTGTTTATCTACTTCTTACTTTTTCGGAAGGATGCGGTGGCACCCTTATTTACGTGGCGATCCCGAATCACGTACTGGCTATTACTGTTACTGCTACCCTTCGCCGTTCATATCGGCAAATTGGCTTGGTATGACTGCGGCTTCATCAACAGCTACACCTTTTATCTGGTAGACGGGGAGGGGAATGAATCGGAACTGGATGCCACCTATTTTTCCCCCTACGATACCGGATTCGCCAAGAACCGCTTCTATTTCCTGAGCCAACAAAAGACGCTGGCCAACACCTACGGACAGTGCAACGATCTGGAACTGGTGAACGTACTTTCCGAGTGGACCGCAGGAGCCGATTCCGCTAATCTACAGAGGGTCGAGGCTTTCCGAAATACTAGTGGGATGGCTCGCTACGATACCGCTCAGACGACCACCTTCAAGCACTTCCTGACCACCTTCATCCAAAACAAGAACGCCTACGACCCCGAACTCATTAGCCATTTCAGTGTACCGCCGCATATGCAGCAAGCCGACGACCAGCGCAATCTGCAGGTCGAGAACCTGGTCGGGCTGAAGATCGTCTACCGGGAAAAGGTCGTCTTGCCTGACCTCAAGTATCATTCCGTGGCCCGAGATAGTTTTTACCTAGCCCTCCAACCCGAATAACCATGTGTGGAATCATCGGCCAGCTTAATTTTTCGGGGACCGTCGATCGCGAAATCTTCGATGCCATGCGCGACACGCTCACCCACCGGGGCCCGGATGGCTACGGCACCGAGCTCCGAATGGAGGGGCAGCTGGCCCTGGGCCACCGCAGATTGTCGATCCTGGACCTCAGTGAGCGCGGGCACCAGCCGATGGCCAATGAAGACGGTACCGTTTGGATCACCTTCAACGGCGAGATATACAATTACGGTCCCTTACGCCAGGAATTACTGAATTGCGGTCACGTGTTCCGGTCCACCTCCGATACCGAAGTACTGGTACACGGTTACGAGGAGTGGGGGTTGGACGCCCTGCTCGGTCGCATCAAGGGGATGTTTGCCTTCGGCCTCTGGGATGAAAATCGTCGTAAGCTCTTTGTCGTCCGCGACCGCTTCGGTATCAAACCCCTGGTGTATCACGCCGACGGCAACCGCTTCGTCTTCGCTTCCGAAATTAAGGCCGTCACCCGCGACCCCGCTTTCCGCAAGGAAATCAGGCAGGACGCCCTGGCCGACTTCTTCATCTATTCCTACATCCCCCATCCGCATACCGTCTACGAGGGGCTGCACAAGCTACGGCCGGCCCATTACCTGGAGGTAGACGCCGATACGGCCAAACAACGGTTGGTACGCTACTGGAGCCTCAACGAACGGGTGAGCCCCCTACCCTACGCCGAGGCATCGGAGCGCATGAATGAACTGCTGTGCCAATCCGTCCGGGAGCACCTGGTCAGTGACGTACCGGTAGGCCTGTTTCTCAGCGGCGGCTACGACAGTTCCTCGGTACTGATGCACATGCACGACCTCCAGCAGGAAGTAGATGCCTTTTCCCTGGGCTTCGCCGGTAGCGAGCGCAGCGAACACCTCCCCGCCGCCGAGATCGCCGCGGCTTTCGATGCTCGCCACCACGTCAAACTGCTGGAGTACGAAGAC
>JBASAV010000353.1:0-3040 GCA_049650785.1 Lewinella sp.
TACTAAAGCTTGGGCTTTGGAGCTAATTACCTGGGAACGGGGGATTAATACGTGATCCCTATAGGGGGGCTGCAAAAGCCTGTGGCCCGCCCTACGGGCTGCAAAGCGAAGCCCCCCATCCTTACCAAAGCGTTGGCTTTGGACGGATGGGGGGCTTTACTTTACGATCACCTGCGGTGATTGGGCCACAGGCTTTTGCGGAGGATGAGGGATTCGAACCCCCGGTACCCGTGAAGGTACACCTGATTTCGAATCAGGCACGTTCAACCACTCCGCCAATCCTCCGGAGGGGGCACAAATTTAGTAATAATGGGATAAATAGCCACGCTTAAGCCTCAAACATTTTGTTTTATTTACTATCTTTGATTTGCCACGCCCATTCTACCCATACTCAGTCTCCCTCCCGCTTTACTTCTCCGTGGCACTGTGTAAACTGCTTTAGTATACCTCATGGATACCGAGGAATATGCCGCCGTGGTGCTTAGCCGCGTCAACGGTATCGGACCCTTTCTTTATCGTCAACTGGTCAGGAATTTTGGTTCGGCGTCCGCTACACTGGATGCACCGGTCCGGGATTTGACTCACCTGCCCGGGGTCTCTACCGAAATGGCCGGTCGGTTTCATACTGCGGCCGTCCGCAGGGAGGCCGCCGCGATTGTTGAGTACGCGGATAGAAACGGAATTGACATTCTCTGTGCTGGTCAACCTGGCTACCCGGTCGGTCTGGCGGGATTTGACCGGGCACCCGCCGTGCTATACCATCGTGGTGAAACGGATCTCAGTCGTCGCCGCATGCTGGCCGTGGTCGGGACGCGTAAAATTAGCCGTGCAGCCGGTGCGCAGATAGAGCGATTGCTCGATCCCCTCGTTGGGTTTGATCCGTTGATCGTGAGCGGATTAGCGTACGGAGTGGATACGGCCGCACACCGCCGAGCTCTCACGCTGGGACTTTCCACTCTAGCCGTTTTGGGCAGTGGGTTGAGCCACATTTACCCCTACGCCAATCGGAAACTAGCCGAAAGTATGTGCGAGCAGGGTGGGGGCCTGCTAACGGAGTATCCACCCTGGATCAAACCGGAGCGGGAGCACTTCCCCGCCCGCAATCGAATAGTAGCCATGTTGGGACAGATGACCCTGGTGATCGAATCGGACATCAGTGGCGGATCGATCATAACGGCCAACATGGCCCATGAATACCAACGTAAGGTCGGTGCCTGCCCCGGCCGGGGTGGCGATCGCAGTTCCGCCGGCTGCAATGCCCTCATCAAGGATGGTAAGGCGTTCCTGATCGATAGCCCGGAAGACATTGTCCGACTACTCAATTGGCAACCGGCGGCACAGCGTCGGAAGCAGCTCCAACTTTTTCACGCCCTGCCACCAGACGAAAGAGACCTCGTGAATGTATTCGACGGAAAGGGGGATGGACTCCGGGTAGATGAGATCAATGCGCAGCTAGGTTGGCCTCCCGCCAAGCTGGCTGGTTGCCTGCTTGGACTTGAAATGGAGGGTGTCCTTTCTGCTCTCCCCGGACAACGGTACCGCCTAAGCGCAACCATCTCCTAGCTACCTGACCCGGCCCTAACGAAGATCTGCTTGACTTGTCAGCTAGGCATATCTTTGCCACATGATAGATCGCCGTCTCTTATCCTCCTGTTTGTTGGTCACCCTCCTGGCGGCCTGTGGTCCCGCACCCCAAGCCACGGTAAACACGCCGCCAGCCCCGCCCCAACCCGTCGCTACGACAACTCCGCGCTCGGCACCGGCCCCCCGGCTCATCGAAATGGAGCGTCTTTCCGAATATATCCGCTCCGAGCAGGGACCCAAAAACATTGTCCTCATGATCGGCGATGGAATGGGTATTTCCCAGATAACCGCCGGGCTCTACAGCAATAACAACCGACTTAACCTGGAGCGCTTTAGCGTCATCGGTCTGCACAAGAGCTATAGTGGCGACAACCTCATCACCGACTCCGCCGCCGGGGCCACGGCCTTCGCTTCGGGTGTGAAGACCTACAATGGGGCCATCGGCGTCGACCTCGATACACTACCGGTGCCCACCATTCTCGAAATGGCCGATGCGGCGGGAATGCCCACCGGCCTGGTCGCCACGTCCTCCATTGTGCACGCCACTCCGGCATCCTTCTATGCTCACGCCCGTTTCCGTCAGAACTACGAAGAGATCGCCGCCGACCTGCTCCAGACCGATATCGACCTCTTTATCGGCGGAGGCGTGAAATTTTTCGAACGGCGGGAAAGCGATACGCGTAACCTCAGCGATGAGTTGCGGGAACTTGGCCGGGATGTGCAGTCCTTCGTGGACACCGATATTAAAGACCTGAACGTCGACCGCGCCAAAACGATGGCTTACTACACCGCCGACGGGGAGCCACTGCCAGTCAGCCAGGGCCGCAACTACCTCGTTAACGCCAGTGAGTTGGCCGTAGAATTTCTCAACGACCGCGATACCGAAGACAATGGATTCTTCCTTATGATCGAGGGGTCCCAGATCGACTGGGGGGGACATTCCAACGACAGCGACTACATCATCTCGGAAATGATCGAATTCGACGAGGCAATCGGTGCCGTGCTCAACTTTGCTCAGCAGGACGGCGAGACCCTGGTGATCGTGACCGCGGACCACGAAACCGGTGGGTACGCCATCCAGAATGGATCCGCTTTAGGTCAGATTGAGGGTGCTTTTACCTCCGATTACCACACCGCCGATCTCATTCCGGTGTTCGCTTTCGGACCGGGTGCCGAGCGCTTTTCGGGCATCTACGAAAACACGGCCATCTTCGATAAGATGGTCCAGTTGTATGGTCTAGAGATCGCCAGTAACCGAACCGGGGACCGCTAGTGAAGGCCACGAATTGTAAAATCACCGTAGTTTTCACGAAACTATAACGAACGTTGCTTAACTCTTATCACTCCTACCGGGTTATACTTATGTCTTCCCGATAATAAGTAGGGGTAAAAGTGTATATTTCGGCGTTTTTTGAAGCCATACTTGGTTTCCAATGTCGCTGGATGCCATCCGTAT
>JBASAV010000354.1:0-2538 GCA_049650785.1 Lewinella sp.
GACTAAAGCGGGCGCCGGAGCGCGGGATAGGAGCGGGTCTGGATACGTCGGGCCTGGCACTTTCTCGACCCCTCGATCAATACCACATTACCCCCAGGAACTGGTGGCTTCTCGGCGTTTTTCTGTCCGGGCTGGGCTTCGTCCTCTATGGAGTATTCACCTGGCACTTCGGTATCAATGAGATCTCGGCCGTCTTTCTGATCGTGACGGTCGTTTGTGCGGTGACCAGCGGACTCTCCCCCCGAGAAGTGACGGATGCCGGTATGCGTTCGGTAGCCGAGATGGCTCCGGCCACCTTCATCATCGGTATGGCGGCTACCGTCAAGGTGATCATGGAGCAGGGACAGATTCAGGACACGATCAGCTACGGACTGGCCGAAGCGTTGGACGGACTACCCACGTATGCCTCGGCCATCGGCATGTCGATCGGGCAAAGCGGCATCAACCTGCTTATTCCCAGCGGCAGCGGGCAGGCCCTGGCGACCCTGCCGGTGATGATCCCGCTCGGACGGGCGCTGGATCTCAGTCCGCAGATCGCCATACTGGCATTCCAGATCGGCGATGGGGTCACTAACCTGTTCAACCCCTCCCTGGGCGGGCTGGTCGCGATGCTGGGCGTCTGCCGGGTCCCCTTCGATCGTTGGTTACGCTTTGCTTTGCCGTTGACCGGCATGTTACTTATCTGGACCTGGATCGGACTCCTCGTGGCCGTGGCGATAGGCTACCAGTAAGTATCAGAGTTCAGGAATGATTGTCCCGCCAATAATTGTATTCGCCTTAAGGTTTCCGGTTGCTGAAATATGAGATGCAGGGGGCAGGTTGTAATGATCGGTGCGGACAATCAATCGTGCTCGCCTACACACGACGACGAATTATCGACAGCTCGCCTCCTTTCCGCCACCCTAACGGCGACATTCACCCCAGACAGTTTATGCAAAAACCTTTACTCCGTTCCTTCGCGATATGTACTCTTGGGCTTTTGGCCCTGTCCTGCCAGGAACAACCCGACGACCTGGTAGCCATACACACGTCCGACCCCCTCTACATGGAGCTACCCACCCCATCAAAGGGTCATGCCAAAGAGGCCGACGAATCGCCCTACGAGGTGGTAATGGCAGAGTACATGACCGCCGATGATACCGCCGAAATGGGCAATACTGTCCTCTTTAAGGATCGGGGAAACCAGCGTATGCGCTTTGATTTTGCGCCCGGTAATTCCGACGACGGAACGTCTGACATCACTTACTACATCGACGAGCTCCGACCTAGTGCCGACATGCCCGCCGCCCTCAGCTTTGAAGCCGTAGAACGCGCCATGACTACCTGGGAAGACGTATCCTGCAGCGAAATGGGACTCCACCGCGTGCCTTTCGATCAGCGACCCACCGGTTACATGGCTGCCCTATTTGGGTACGGCGGTTCAACGCAGTACGTAGCCGACGTGGTCCACGCCGGGTGGATGCCCAGCCAGTTCTTTACCCGCATCTTCGGCAGCCGGGGCCGGTCGATCGTTGGTGTCACCTTCACCATCGTCCACCGCGAAAGGGGTGTTCCACAAGTGGACACGAACGGTGACAACCTGACTGACGTCGCTTTCCGGGAGATATACTATAACGATCGCTTCAATTTTGCCAAGTCGATCGACGCTGAATCTATCGCCCTCCACGAAACCGGTCACGGACTCAGCCAGGATCACTTTGGCAAGGCCTTCCGCAACAAGAAAACCGGCCAGGTGCATTACAGCCCCCGGGCGGTGATGAATCCGACTTACTCCGGCGTGCAGACCACCATCAGTCAGACCGACAATGCCGGCCACTGCAATAACTGGGCGAAATGGCCCAATAAATAAGTAGTTGCTGTCCAGCTCAAAAGCAGAGGCCAGTTCCTGACGGAACTGGCCTCTTTTTCAATTAGGTGTTTAACTCCGGTATCCGACGCTCTAAGTCTTACCGGTCGGCGGCCACACGGTCCATACCGGGGCTGTAAAGAATAATAACCTGTATTGCCAGGGCAAGTACTACAAGCGCCCCTATTTCCAGCTGGGCGAACAGATCCGAAGAATTGATTGCCCGCTGGCCTAAGAGTAACTGCTGCCTTCCCTCCTGTACCTGGATCGCCGAAAGGTCATCCAATGATTGTCGAACGCCCAGAAGAGCCTGCTTCACGGTTTTCCTTTCTACTTCACCATCTATCAGGGCATTCTCAAGAGAGGCCAACCGGCCAAGATTTTCTTGCAATCGATCAAACTCGAAACGCTCCTGCTCGGTAAGCCGGGTGGCAGCGAAGCGATCCAGCGCGGTAGACATATCGCCCTCTTGGTCCGACAATCGAATGGCCAGGGCAGCCGGATCAAGATCGGCATAGGCCAGTTCCTTTTCGTGGATCACCTTCGACATCCGAAATAGAAGATTCTGGGCGATCAGCCGGTCGGCATACATCGCTTCGATGGACTCCCTTACGTCTTGGAAGTTCTGCCGGTCGATCAGGTTGGTGGCCAGCACAAGGAGGAATACTACCAGGATACCCAGCACCCATTTG
>JBASAV010000355.1:0-1684 GCA_049650785.1 Lewinella sp.
CTCCCTTTTGTATGCGACTCGATGTCTAACCTGATAGGGACTACCAATATTCGCTTTGCTACGCCAACTGTATTTTGCCCTCGGTTTGACCAGTATCGTTACCTGTAGCGACAAGGTCCTGGAATCAGGGACCGATATACATACATCCCAGCGTTTGAACCTGGGCATTGAGCAAGCGGAGGACAACGGTACGCCGGCCGAATGGTACGCCGCGCCCAGAGCGGCTATCAGCCCTATGATACCGATTCCGGTGTTACCGAAGAAATTGGGTACGATGTGCTGAAGCCCTCTTTACCGGATAGTTGGGACTTTTACTTCGCCCAAATGGGCATGGGTAACTTTTACCTCGATCCTCGGAAACCGGCCCCGACAATCCGCCAGTATCCCGACCGCCGTTTTCGCCTACGCGGCACCATAGCTACGCCACTTCCGTACTGTCCGGCAATATTTGCCGAGCGCTCCGATGCGATCATTTACCTTAACGAAACCACGGCGGCCGGTAGGCAATAATGCGGACCGGCACCCGCTCACACTTCCTGCAATTCCACCAGCTTTCGGTACGCTCCGCCCCGTTCCAGTAATTCCCCGTGGGTGCCCCGCTCGATGATCCGTCCCTGGTCCAGAATCACGATCTGGTCGGCGTTCTGGATGGTGCTGAGGCGATGGGCGATGACCAGGGCGGTCCGATTTTGCAACAAGCGCTGGAGGGCTTCCTGCACCAGCCGCTCGGATTCGCTGTCCAGCGCCGAAGTCGCTTCGTCGAGGATCAGTATGTCCGGATTGCGCAGGACGGCCCGGGCAATCGTAAGCCGCTGTCGCTGCCCGCCGCTCAGCTTGGTACCGCGATCCCCGATATTGGTCTGGTAGCCATTCGCGGAGGCGGCGATGAAGTCGTGCGCGTTCGCTACCCGGGCGGCCCGCTCCACTTCCTCCGGCGTCACGCCTTGCATGCCGAACAGGATGTTGTTGTAGATCGTATCGTTGAAGAGGATCGCTTCCTGGCTCACGATGCCGAACCGGCCGCGCAGTTCGTCGATGGCGTATTCCCGCAGGTCTTTACCGTCCAGTGTGATATAGCCGTCTGTGGGATCGTAAAAGCGGGGCAACAGATCGGCAATCGTGCTCTTCCCTCCCCCACTCGCCCCGGCCAGAGCAACTACCTGCCCGTGCGGGATGATCAGATCGATACCCCGTAACACATCCGGGCCCTCCGGCAGATACCGGAAGCTGACATCGTGAAACCGGAGTCCGCTCTTCTCCTGCGCTCCGTCGCCATCAGCTACTGCCTCCCCTTCACCCCTTTCCTCCACCCCCACCGGAACATCGAGTACGTCTTCCACGCGTTCCAGTGCGCCCAGGCCCTTCTGCACGTTGTACCAAGCCTTGGAGAAGTTCTTGGCCGGATCGATCACCATATAGAAGGCGAAGATGAAGGCAATGAAAGTGCCGGCTTCCATGGTCCCCGCAAACACCTGCCGGGAGCCGTACAGCAGAAGTACCGCTACGGTGGCGATGCCCAGAAATTCGGTCAGCGGACTGGACAGATCGCGCCGCCAAAGCAGCCGCGTCAGGCTGTAACGGTAGCTGTCGTTGAGCTCAGCGAAGCGACCCGACTGGTAGCGTTCCGCCCCGAAGGATTTAATAATGCGAAGCCCCCCCAAGCTCTCCTCGGTACGGCTCACTA
>JBASAV010000356.1:0-2078 GCA_049650785.1 Lewinella sp.
CGGAATTGATGGGGCGGCCTTACGAGATTACGGGCACAGTTGTCCAGGGTAACCAGTTGGGCCGGACCATCGACTATCCTACTGCTAATCTACTTCCCAACGAAGCACTAAAGTTAATTCCCGCCCATGGTATCTACGCCACTACGGCCCGCGTGGAGGGGGAGTTAAGGAGTGGTATGCTCTACATAGGCGACCGCCCCGTGGTGGATGATGGTCGGGGGACGATCATTGAGCTACACCTATTTGATTTCGAAGGCGATCTGTACGGTAAATCGGTCACGGTATACTTCCATCAGTTCCTTCGCGGCGATCGGCAACTGGAAGATCTGACTTCCCTGCGGGAGCAACTTCGCAAGGATGAGGAAGCTGCCAGACATGCCCTCCAGAACTTGCCCCACGGAGCTAGCTCCGACCAGGATTATACTCCCGAAACCGCGGTGGTGATTCTGAACTATAACGGTGTGAACTACCTCCGGGAATACCTGGGCCGGGTGGAGCAATGTCTGGCTCCCAATTCCCGGGTCGTGGTAGCAGACAATAACAGTACGGATAGCTCCGTCGCTTACGTGCGGGGCCACCACCCAGAGGTGGAAATCATTGAACTGGAAGAGAACTACGGGTACGCCGGCGGGTATAATCACGCCCTCCAGCGCATTCGCGCGGAGGTCTACGTTCTCCTGAACTCCGACGTTCGGGTCACCCCGCTGTGGATGGAGAACATTCTACAACACTTCCAGGATGCCAAAGTGGGTGCCGTCCAGCCCAAAGTCCTGGCCGAGCACCACCCGGAATGTTTCGAGTATGCGGGGGCAAGTGGCGGGTTTATGGACTTCCTGGGGTATCCCTTCTGCCGCGGGCGCGTGTTCGCGCATACGGAGCGTGACGAAGGGCAGTACGACTGCTGCCGGGAGATATTCTGGGCGACCGGAGCCGCTTTTTTCGTTCGGGCCAGCGCCTTTCACGATATGGAAGGATTCGAACCGGAGTACTTCGCCCACGCCGAGGAGATTGACCTGTGCTGGCGAATGAAGCGGGCCGGGTATAAAATACTGGCGGAACCGGACTCCACTGTTTATCACGTAGGCGGAGGTACGCTGGCTTACGATACCCCACGCAAGGCCTACCTCAACTTTCGCAACACGCTCATCACCAGTTTTAAGAACGAGGAGGCCACGCGTCTGATCTGGTGGCTTCCTGTGCGACTGCTACTGGATGGTGCGGCGGCAATGTTGTTCCTGGCACAGGGTAAAGTCGGCCACATCCTATCCATTTTGCGGGCGCACTGGTCGTTTTACCTGCAGTTACCACTCTGGCTGTACCGCCGGGAGCGGAGAAATAAGGAAATCGAACTGGGGAGGGTAGGGCCTTCCCGAACGGACGCCGGACGGGTGGCCGACAGCATCGCCCTGCATTACTACCTATTGGGTAATCAGCGATTTTCGGACGTGGTGATCCGGCAGGTGTGCATCGAGCCAGACCCGGAGACCGCTACGACCTGATCGATCCGTCTGCATCAGATTAGCCGTCGTAAAAGATGGGCAGTTTAATTGAGCCCTTCCCGGGGGCTTTTGTTTCTTTGCCCGAACACAAATATCCAGTTTATGGCAATGCTCAACTTTGGCGGCACAGAAGAGAAAGTCGTCACCCGCGAAGAATTCCCCCTAGATAAAGCCCGGGAGGTACTAAAAGACGAAACCATCGCCGTGCTCGGCTACGGTGTTCAGGGGCCCGGACAGAGCCTGAACCTACGCGACAACGGTTTCAACGTTATCGTCGGTCAGCGGAAGGGAGGAGCTTCCTGGGATAAGGCCGTTAAGGACGGTTGGGTACCCGGTGAAACCCTTTTCGAAATTGAAGAAGCCGCCGAGCGGGGCACAATCGTTCAGTATTTGCTATCGGATGCCGCCCAGATCGAGGTGTGGCCGCGCATCAAGCCCTACCTCACCGAAGGCAAGGCGCTTTACTTCAGCCACGGTTTCGGCATCACGTACAACGACCGCACCAAGATCATCGCGCCCGAGGGCGTCGACGTCATCCTGGTGGCCCCGAAGGGCTCGGGCACCAGTCTGCGTCGCCTG
>JBASAV010000357.1:0-5640 GCA_049650785.1 Lewinella sp.
GGATACTCTACCATCCGGCAGCGGACCGGAGGCTGGTAACTGTACGCAGTCAGCAGTTGTGGGAGCAAGCTTTGAATCGCCGTTCGTACCGCAGGAATCTTTACTCGACGGTGGCGAGGCCACTTCGGTGACTTTGTTCCCGAACCCGGTCAAAACGGACCTGACCATCCAGGTGCGTTCCCCGTACGAAGGAAGAGTAGAAATGCGGATCTACGACGCTACCGGCCGGGCGATAAGCCACCAGGAAATTGATAAAACCGGCGATCAGCTGAAAGTCATCCTGGACGCTGTCGACCTGCCACCCGGTACCTACCGAAGCGTGATCGTAGAGGGCGATCGCACTACGGTCAGCAGCTTCGTGAAGCTGCGCTAACTTCCGATACCACATAGCCACAACAAGGGCCGTATCCTTCCGGATACGGCCCTTTTACTTGCCTGCACTCTCGATCGGATAGAGGGAATTCCCAGGTAAAGTGCAGCGGTACTGGTCTATTTAAAATATATGTGCGATATTTGTGCCTAGCAAAACCCCTTCCGGCCGTGCAGTAAGCTGCGGTTGGTGGTCTTCCACAAAGCAAGTTGACGCGAATTGATGCCTTGTAGCCCTTCGGGCTGCCTAGACGTCTGTTTTTCCAGTGTCTCGCTTTTTGGATTATCACTAAACCGACCTTTCATGCTGTCACCCTTTACACGCAGCGGTAGTTGTCTACCCATTGCTTTATTACTTTTGCTTTCCTTCTGCGGTCTCTTTGGATCCCAAGTGCTAAACGCAGCGGATGCCGCCAGTGGGGCTATTCTCCGGATCGAGAACATGACCAAGGTTCCCGGTTCTGACCGCGGCTTCCCCGCCGAAGATTTTTTCACCTTCCACCGCATTCTGAATCCCATTAACAGCAGAGGGGTGCGGCTACTTTCGACGGAGCGCAACGACATGCGCATCCACAACGATGGTACCGGGAAGCTGGTGATCACTAAGCTCACAACCTCCAACACGGAAAATTTTAAAATCAGTGGGGTCAGCATTCCCAGTGGAGGACTCTCAATTGATCCAGGAAAGTACGTTACCGTCTCGGTGAGCTTTGTAACCGCTGACGGCCGGGCCAAGCGGCTGGTTACCGATAAACTCGTAATCAATAGCAATGCAGATAACGCCGGAAGTGTCGACGTCACCTTCCGGGGAGCCTATATGACCAAGCCCGAGGGCGGAAACGAAATCGATGCCCAGCAGGTATTCGAAGCTTTTGGGTTCCAAACTGAAATGGGCAAGGATCAGTACGGCAACTACATCGTACGGCCCAGTTCCGACTACCCGACCGATGAGGATGTAAATGCCGGTGTTCATGGTGACCTGATCGTATCGCAATGGTTCACGCAGGCGGATCCTAAAAAACCGATCCGCGCCTTTCAACTGGCGGCACTGCACGGCCCCGGCCAAGTCAAAACGGAATTCCTCGGTGACAGGAATGTGCTTCAGGGCGATATGCGGTTCGTACACGGGAGCGCTTACCACCAGAGCTTGCTTTCACGGGCAACCAACACCACTACCGATCTGGCGGGAGACTACGCCAGTCGCGCGGAAAATCGTTTCAAAATCACCATTGCCGGATTTAAAACCACCGGCGGCACACCGAACGGAAGTCTGAAGGACGAAATCCTGGGGGTCAGGGTATACCGGGTTATTGATTATAAAGGTCGTCCCGTACCCAACGAATACATAGCGCTGATGGATTACATCGGCGATGGCTGCGGCCAGGGCTCTTCCAACTGTGACTGGAACGACAATGCGATTTACATCATCAACGCCCGCCCGGAAATCGTGCCGACCGGTCTGGAGATTCCTAACCTGACGGTAGAGGCCGGCAAGCAAACGGAAATGAACGTCAACGGTGCCTTCGACCGGGGGTACGCTGGAAACAAGTTTACGTACACCGCCTCCCTCTCCGGGGGTGGCAATCTACCCTCCTGGGTATCATTTGACCGGACGCTGGGCGTTTTCACCACCAACGCACCCGCAAATGCGGTCGGCAACCTTTATGAAATTAAGGTTACGGCAAAAGGATACAATGGATTGACGGCCTCTTCTACGTTTGCGCTGATTGTTGATGACTCTTCGATCAACTGCTCGGTAGAGGCAAATACGGCCAACACCGGCAAGGTGCTCCGCTGTAGCGATGGAAAAGTTCAACTCAGCGGATTTACCTCGACCGGCGTTTATCGCTGGAGCGGCCCGAACGGATTCAGCAGTACGGCGCAAAACCCGACGGTGAGCCGAGCTGGAATTTATAAGCTTGCAGCCGGAGGTAGTTGTGACCGCATCAGCGTGGTGGAAGTATTCGCCGACCCCAACTGCGGTAGTGGCGGTGCTACGAATAGCGCGCCCGTTGCCGACGCTACGGCCAGTCGCACCCGCGGAGATGCTCCCCTGAACATTACACTGGACGGATCGGGTTCACACGACTCCGATGGCCGTATCGTAGCGTACGCCTGGACCTGGGCCGGCAATACCGCGGCGGGCCCCAAACCGGAACTAACGCTCGATGAGGGGACCTACAATATTACCCTCACCGTGCGGGACAACGGCGGTAAGTACGCCACGGACGTGGTGACTATCAAGGTTAATCCGGAGCCACAACCCCGCGTTACCGACTTCTGGCTCGAGGCCGAATGTGCTACCGTGGGCGGCAACTGGGAAACCGTAAGTAGCTCGTCCGCTTCCGGTGGTAAGTACGTGGTCTCTCCAAAAGCGTCCACGTCTACCTTCCCCGAAGACATTCCCGCTAACCGTGTCCGCTTCACCTTAAACGACGTGGAACAGGGTAAATACTATCTCTTAGGCCGTATTCAGGCCCCGTCAACCGGTTCAGATTCCTACTGGGTCCGCGTCAACGGACGGTCGTGGTTTGAGTGGAAACGGGGCATCACCGAGGGCGTCGGCTTCCAGTGGAACCTCTACGACGGCAGCAACTTCCCTTCCTTGCAAGAAGGGACCAATACTATCGATTTCGCCTTCCGGGAGGATGATACGCGGCTAGATAAGATTCTCGTATCGCGTACCAATACGTATCCGACCGGCCCGGGCGAAGGTGCCAGCAACTGCGGTACCGTATCCAATCAGGCACCGGTTGCCCGGGCTTCCGTTTCGGCATCGAGTGGCGTTGCCCCGCTGACCGTCACCTTCGACGGAAGCAGTTCCGACGATCCCGACGGTAACATCACGAGCTACAATTGGAAATGGTCGGGCGGCGGCGGAACCGGTCAACGTGCCGTGGTCACCCTCGGAGCCGGCACGTACGCGGTAACCTTAACGGTAAGGGACGATGACGGTGCTACCGACACGGATGTGGTCAACGTCACCGTAGAACCCGAGCCGGACACCCCGCCCTCCGCCGGCGACGACGAGTTCTGGCTGGAGGCCGAATGCGCGAGCGTAGGCTCAAAATGGAGCGTAAAGCCATCCGGCGGTGCCTCCAACGGTAGTTACGTAGTGGTGGAGAACGGAAACAGCTACGGTGGTCCACCCGCCGACCGAGCCTCTAACCTCGTCAGCTTCAACTTCACGGCTTCGTCCGCCGGAGCGTACCGTCTCTTCGCCCGCGTACTGGCCGCTTCGGGCCAGGAGGATTCCTTTTACCTACGGATCAACGGTGGCGGCTGGTACGCGTGGAGCCGCGGCCTTTCGGGTGACCCGGATTTCGTCTGGCGGGAGTACCCCGAGGGTACCGTTAACCTGCAAGCGGGCAACAACACCATCGACATAGCCTTTCGCGAAGACGGGTTACAACTGGACAAGCTTTACCTGACCGGTGACAACTCCACACCCTCCGGATTCGGAGGCGTGGATGACAACTGTGAGGATTTGGCCGATGACGGATCAGATGAGTGGCTGGAGATCGAGTGTGGAGAACTGGGATCGGGTTGGTCCGTGGTGGATGCCCCCGGAGCCTCTAATGGTTCGTTCATCGTCTATACCGGTGCGCGTAACCTGAACGTTCCAGGCGATGGTCCTTCGGAACGCTCGGCAGAATACACGGTCGAAGTGACCGCTGCCGGAGACTACCACCTTTTCCTGCGCCTGAATGCGCCGAGCTCCGGTGACGACTCCGTCTGGATCCGGGTAGACGATGGTAGCTGGGTAAAAATGTGGAAGAAGGTCGGTGGTGACAAGATGATCACGAACGGCTTCGAGTGGCGTAAGGTAAACGACGACGGCAGGGATATAACCTTCCGGCTTGGAGTAGGCCAGCACACGATCGCCCTCGCCAACCGGGAGTCCGGTACCATGCTGGATAAGCTGAACCTTTCGCTTTCTGCCCAGTTGCCGGTAGGGGAAGGCATCGCGGCGACGAATTGTGCTTCCACTCAGTTCCTGGGAACGAGTGCAAGCGTGGTCACGCCGAGCGCCGCTGTTCCCAGCATAGTTCCCGCAACAGCGACCCTCTTCCCTAACCCCGTAGATGCGGATCTAACGGTGGATTATACCAACGACTACGTTGGTGAAGTCGACATTTTCATCTACGACATGAACGGCCGCACGATCACTACCCTCAAGCGGGATAAAGTGGCTGAGCAACTCCGTACGGTCCTGGAAGTGGGTCATCTGGCTTCCGGCATGTACCAAATACGCATTATCAGCGAAGGCCAACCGGTGGTTGTGCCCTTCATAAAACGATGATACCGAAGACCGTTCGGGAGACGCGGGAAATGTCCTTCGCTCCCGAACGGGATTGTCTTTTACCGGTAGCGTTTGACCTGCGCTTGCCGCCCAAATGAACCTAATCTGAATCACCAAATGAACTGAAAAGCGCTGTATCCTCTCGAATTCACCGACCCGCTTTTTTTGCTGACCGCCTTGAAATCGAGGCCTACAGTTGAAAACCGGTACAAATAGTGTGGGTACGGGGAATTTTAACACGGTTGACAACACTGTCGGTCGCTCCGGCTACGTTTATACTCCTATCTTCGCAGCGCTTTCTGGAATTTGCTTTTAAATAAACCAACATTATGGCTCTACGCTTAACGCGGTCTCTTACCGCTTGGCTCCTGTTATGCCTCACGCTCTCAACTACCGCACTACCAGCCGAAGCACCTACCACGGTTCCCGACGTAGTGCCCATCCATCCCTTCACGGCACCGGTCAATATTGTGACCACTTTCGTAGTGAACGGTTCCTTTGCACAGGGACCCGCGCTCAACTACCAAGCAAAGCTTTCGAACGGAAGTAACCTGCCCAGCTGGATCGTTCTGGATGACAATAGCGGGACGTTTGTCATTACCGCACCTGCCTCCGAAGCCGCCAAGGTTTACGAGATACGGGTAACGGGTACTGATGAAGACGGCAGCCGTTCTACGGTGGATTTCTCCTTACACATCGATAACACCGCCCTGATCTGTTCCGCAGAGGCATCGGCGGATTATCTGGGCAAGATTCTTGGCTGCGCCAGCGGCAGTATCATGCTGCGGGGGGAAACCTCCACCGGGATCTACCGTTGGAGCGGCCCGAACGGATTCAGTTCCAACGAGCAGAATCCGGTGGTCAAATCACCCGGTATTTACGTGCTTTCGGGCGGCAGCGAATGCTCTCGCAAAGGCATTGTCGAGGTCCGGCCGAATCTGTTCGACTGTGCGACCTATGCCTACAAC
>JBASAV010000358.1:0-5186 GCA_049650785.1 Lewinella sp.
GATACACTCTGGCAGGTTGAAGATGAAATCGCTGGTGTTGCTATCCTGCACCATCTCTTCGTTCAGCTTAAGCCAGAGACGAAGGTTATGCGGGTCTTCGATCTCATCCGGCGTGGCGATGTAGGGACCGAGTGGCGCGAAGGTGTCGGCGCTTTTCCCCTTCACCCACTGCCCGCCGCGTTCGATCTGGAAGGCGCGTTCGCTGACGTCGTTGTGCAGGAGGTAGCCGGCCACGTGGTCCATGGCATGCTCCTCACTGACGTAACTCGCCCGGGCCCCGATGATCACGGCCAGCTCGACTTCCCAGTCGGTTTTGGTGCTGTCCCTGGGGAGGACGATATCGTCGTAGGGTCCCGTGATCGCCGAGGATGCCTTCATGAAGATCACCGGTTCGGTGGGTGGCTCGGCACCCGATTCGGCGGCGTGGGCGGCATAATTCAAACCAACGCAGACAATCTTGGAGGGCCGGGCGCAGGGGGCCGCCAGGGGGGTATCGGCATCGACGACCGGGCAGTTTTCCCCGTGCTCCTCTAGCCAGGTGGCCAGCCGGGTTGGTCCACCGCTGCCGAAGAAGAACTCATCGTAGTCGGCGCAGAAGCCGGAAACATCGATGCGGGTACCATCCGGTCGCTGAATACCGGGTTTGGGGATGGATTCTTGGGGTTGGAAGCGGATCAATTTCATGCGGGCAAGATAGTACCCGCCGGGTTTACCGCTAGCCGGTCAGCGCAGGGCGAAATGGTAGCGCCACACGGCCTGCTTGCCGGCGTATTCCCCGTGGCCCTCGCGAACCGTCACGTCCACCACGAAGCCGCCGGTATTCGCCGCGGCGATCATATCGGCCTCGGTCATGCGCAGTGTACGGCTACCGGTATCGGGGTAGAATGGATCGGACTCCCGGCTTGTACACCCGATATCGTATGCCTCCGCACTCGCCAGGTCGATACTTTCGTGAACCTTCACTTCCCATCCGTCCACCCGGGCGCTGTGTGACCAGTTGTCTCCGACGTGGTCATTAGACAACTGCTCGATTTCCACCAGGGTGAGGACGAAGCTGGCCGGCCGCGCCGAAAGAACGGACAGGCCGACGACCCAGGCCAGCAATAGCCGCCTGCTCATAGCGTGTGACATGATCGACATCGCACCAAAATACATATCGTCGGCTTCAATTTCCAACCGCATTATGACCCCATGCCCCGGCGGTTGCCAAATTTCTCTGCCAAACATATGATAACGGATGGCGGTACACGCAGGTATAAAGCCTACAAAACAAACGTAATCATGGTAAAAGCCCTCATTCACTCCACCGTAGAAGCCCTTCGCCGTCCGGACAACAAAAAAAATGGCATCCGCGAAGCCATTCTGAAATTTATTGGTCCCGCCTTTGACGACGACGAGCAACGCCAGGAAACGGAAGACGACCTGAATGCCGAAAGCGCGGAAACCACTCTGCAACAACAGCTCGATCCCTGGCTCACCGGTAACCCCGATCGTATCGAACAATTGGAGGATATTCTCGGCCGGCAGGACGGCCTGGACATCGTCCGGTGATCACATGGATATCCTTTATTCGCTCGCCTGCAAATTCATCACGGGGTGGCGCGCATCGCCGCGGTTGAATTTTCCACAGCTTACAGCCTACGAAAGGCTTATCTGACGGGGTTTAAAGACAAAATTGTTGATAACTTTTTGTTTGAAAAAGGCGTTCCCTGGGTACCTTGCTGAGGTCGAAAACCGCCCCGCTGATGCCCGAATACTGCCACCTCCACTGTCATACTCAGTACTCGCTGCTCGATGGAGCCTCCGAGATCGGTACGATGATGGACAAAGCGCAGGCCGATGGCCAGAAGGGAGTGGCGCTTACCGACCACGGGAATATGTTCGGCGCCTTCAAGTTCGTCGCCGAAGCTGATAAGCGGGGACTCAAGCCGATGATCGGCTGTGAGTTCTACCTCGTGGAGGATCGCCACAAGAAAGCGTTCAGCCGGGCCCGGGGGGAAAAGGATGTCCGCTACCACCAGCTCATGCTGGCGAAGAACAAGACCGGTTACCAGAATCTGGCCAAGCTGTGTAGCCTGGGATACATCGAAGGGCTCTACGGCAAGTACCCGCGGATCGACAAAGAATTGCTGCAGCAGTACTGTGAGGGAGTGATCGCAACTAGCTGCTGTATCGGCGCGGAAGTACCCCAGTTGCTCCTCCAGGGTAAGGACGAAGAAGCCGAAATAGCACTTAAGTGGTGGCTCGACATCTTCGGCGAGGATTACTACATCGAATTGCAGCGGCACCGCGGTCTGGAAGATATTGACGGCCTGGGCATCAGCCAGGAAAACATCAACCAAAAATTGTTGGGCTTTGCTAAAAAGCACAACGTCAAGGTCATCTGCACCAACGACAGCCACTACGTCGAGGAAGATGATTACCTGCCCCACGATATTCTCCTGTGCGTGAATACCGGCAGTCTCATGGAAGACAGGAGCCGGTTCAAGTTTCCCAGTTCCGACTTCTACTTCAAGTCGCAGCAGGAGATGGGCCACCTCTTCAAGGACGTGCCGCAGAGCCTCGCCAACACCCTGGAGATACACGACAAGATCGACCACCTGAAGCTGACCAGCGACGTACTGCTGCCCAACTTCCCCATGCCGGCCGGTTTCAAGACCCAGGACGAATACCTTCGCCACCTCACCTACGAAGGAGCAAAAAAGCGCTACGGGGAACTCAATGCGATTGTCACCGAACGACTCGACTTCGAATTGTCCGTCATCAAAGCCTCCGGCTACCCCGGTTACTTCCTGATCGTACAGGACTTCACCGCCGCCGCCCGGCAGATGGGCGTCAGCGTAGGACCCGGCCGGGGTTCCGCCGCTGGCTCGGCGGTAGCCTACTGTACCGGAATCACCAACATCGACCCCATCAAGTACGACCTCCTATTCGAGCGATTCCTCAATCCGGAGCGGGTAAGCATGCCCGATATCGATATCGATTTCGACGACGTCGGTCGCCAGAAGGTCATCGACTACGTCATCGATAAGTACGGCCAGCAACAGGTGGCCCAGATCATTACCTACGGCACCATGGCGGCCCGGTCCTCCCTGCGCGACGTCGGCCGGGTGATGGACGTACCCCTCGGGGAAGTCGATAAAGTGGCCAAATCTTTTCCCGCCCAGCTAGGCGCCACCCTGCGCGACGTCCTGGCGCCAAAAGACATCGCGGCCAAACTGAAGGGTAAACTCAACGGCGACGACACGGAAAAGGCGTATCGCTTCCGGGAGATGGCCGACCGGCAGGACGAGATCGGCGAAATGATCCGTACGGCCTCCAAACTGGAGGGCAGTATCCGCAATACCGGCGTGCACGCCTGTGGGGTGGTCATCACGCCCTCTCCGGTGACGGATCACGTGCCCGTGACCGCGGATAAGGAGACCGGGATGTACATCAGCCAGTTCGACAACTCCGTAGCCGAGACGGCCGGACTGCTGAAAATGGACTTCCTCGGGTTGAAGACCCTCAGCATCATCAAGGATGCCCTGTCGATGGTCAAGGCCAACCACAACCTGGACATCGACATCGATGCCATCCCCCTCGACGATCCGAAGACTTACGAACTCTTCCAGCGTGGGGAGACCAACGGCATCTTCCAGTACGAGTCGGGCGGGATGCAGAAGCACATGAAGAACCTCAAGCCGACGACCTTCGACGACTTGATCGCCATGAACGCGCTATACCGGCCCGGCCCGCTGGAATACATTCCGGAATTCATCGACCGCAAGCACGGCCGCAAACCGATCACTTACACACTCGAGGGAGAGGAAAAGTACCTGAAGGAAACCTTCGGGATCTATGTCTACCAGGAGCAGATCATGCTGCTCAGCCAGTCGATCGCCGGTTTCTCCAAGGGACAGGCCGACGTACTGCGGAAGGCGATGGGTAAAAAGCAGAAGGCGGTACTTGACAAGATGTACCCCACCTTCATCGAGGGCGGACAGGCTAACGGCCACCCGGAAGATAAGCTGGGAAAGATCTGGAAAGACTGGGAAGCCTTCGCCTCCTACGCCTTCAACAAATCCCACAGTACCTGCTACGCTTTCGTAGCCTATCAAACGGCCTACCTCAAAGCGCACTACCCCGCCGAATACATGGCCTCGGTGCTGACCCACAACCGTTCCGACCAGACCAAGCTCACCTTCTTCCTCAAGGAATGTAAGCGCATGAACGTGCCGGTACTCGGACCGAACATCAATGAGAGTCAGGCGGATTTCGCCGTAAACCAGGATGGGGCGATCCGCATCGGTATGACGGCACTTAAGGGGGTCGGTGAAGGTCCGGTAGAATCCGTTCTCGCCGCCCGTCATGGGGAGGGGCCGTTCGAATCCGTCTTCCACCTCATGCAGCGCGTGGAGCCGGGCAGCGTCAACAAACGGGTGCTGGAAGCTCTCGTCGACGCCGGTGCCTTCGACTGTTTCAAGCAAACGCACCGGGCCCAGTACTTCGCCCCGAGCGAGAAGTACGACAGCTACCTGGAGCACGTCACCAAGTACGCCAACGCCTACCAGAGCCAGTTGGCCTCCGCGGCCTCTTCCCTCTTCGGTGCCATTCAGGACGAAGTGCTGCCCGATGAGCCGGAGCCGCCCGAAGCCAACGAGTGGACCCTACCGGAAAAGCTGAGCCGGGAAAAGGAAGTTACCGGCATCTACGTCAGCGGCCACCCGCTCGACGGGTACAAGTTGGAGATCGATAACTTCGTCACTTGCCCGCTCGCCGATCTCGACCCCCAACGCTACGGCAAAACGCCCCTGCGACTGGCCGGTATGATCAGCAGTTCCCGACACATGGTGTCCAAGAACGGCAATGGCTGGGGCATCTTCGAGCTGAGTGATTTCGACGACACGATCGAATTCAAGCTGTTCGGCGAAGACTACGAGAAATACAAGCACGTTCTGAATCAGGGCAAGGCCGTTTTCGTAAAGGCCAGCTACCGCCCCAAATGGAACAGCGACGAAGTAGAGATCAGCGTGAACGAAGTAAAGCTCCTCGAGGGACTAGGCCGGGAAATGACGGACGCCATTATCCTCAAACTTCCTCTCCCCGATCTTTCTCCGGAACTGGTTCGCTCGCTGGATGACCTGTGTCAGCAATATCAGGGTGAGCAAAAACTACGCATGGTATTTTACGATCCGGAAGATGAC
>JBASAV010000359.1:0-12874 GCA_049650785.1 Lewinella sp.
GATTACGCCATTGGCTCCCCGTGAGCCGTAAATAGCGGTTGCCGAAGCATCTTTTAGAATATCAATCGAGGCAATATCCTCCGGATTCAAAAAGCTGATCGGATTACGTGGCGAGCGGGTGGCGGCCGTTTCATTCCCGGTCTGTGAGATAGCCGGGGAATTATTGATCGGAAGACCATCTACCACGTAGAGAGGTGAGCTCCCGGCATTGATGGACCCCACGCCGCGAATGTTGATCGACATGCCGCCGCCGGGCTCACCGCTGTTCTGTACGACCTGAACACCGGCTGCTTTCCCCTGGATCATCTGGTCCACGTTGGTATTCGCCTGGGCACTAAAGGATTTTTCGTCCAGTGAGGAGATGGACCCCGTCACATCTCTGCGTACCTGGGTACCGTATCCGATAACCACGACCTCGTCCAGGGAGTTAATGTCCTGGCCAAGCGTAATATCAATGACGTTTTGGGTGCCAACTTCTACCTCCTGTGGCCGGTAGCCGATATAGCTAAAGGCAAGTACGGCATTCCCGTTGGGAACGGTAAGGGTATAGCTACCATCAAAATCCGTTGCCGTCCCGGAATTTGTTCCTTTCACCATCACGGTCACGCCGGGGAGTCCTCCTTCCCCCTCTCCCCCGGTCACCGTCCCGGAAACTGTTTGCTGTGCATACGCACCGGTTCCGACGCTAAGGAATAGCAAGAGGAATATCAGCTCCGTATTGCTGCGCCAGTGCCCGTAGTTGTTTGCAAGATCGACATACATAGCTAGTTAGTTAATTTGTTAAAAATTATCCTGTATAAGAATCCATGACCAAAGCTTAATCGTTTAAGCGATAGCGTAAAATTTTTAGCCCTCCTCAGGGACGGCCTTGCCGGCCTTTAACTTGGTTTCGAACTCATGCCCGACCACCTCCTTGTCAGCCTTTTCAATTTGGTCGATTAGAATTTCGACGGATTTTTGCCCCATCCGTTTGATGGGTTGCTTCATGTAGGGAATAAAGTTTTCTAGAAAGTGATAGGTGGAATTTTGGTCGAATACCACCACATCCGTCTCGTTTAAAAGATCTCTTCCCAGGTTCATCAGTTGACGCAAACCTTCTTCCGCCAGCGTATTAGTTTGAAAATATATAGCCCGGATATTTTCCTGGACAATGATCGTTCTGATCGCTTCCTTCATATCGCTCTTTAGCGATACATGACTTACCTCGGTAACCAGGTTCTCCGCCGTGGCTACTCCGTGATCTTTCATCGCTGTGACGAAGCCTCGCCGGCGGTCGGCGTAGTGGTCCAGGTTAGATTGGTAGCAAATACAAGCAATTCTTTCGTGACCTTTACCGATCAAGTAATTGGTAGCCTGAACGGATGCATTGAAATTGTCGACGATCACGTGCGGTGCATCAAATCCTTTAAAATACCTGTCAACCAGGACCAGAGGGGTCGTATTATCCCATAATTGACGCAGCATAGCTTCAGAACCGTCCGGCGCGGCGATAATAAATCCATCTACCTGCCGGGTTTCTAAAAACCGTAGCACCTTCTCGAATTTGTCGACGTTCTCATCCGATGAGCCGAAAATCACCGTGTAATTACGGGTATATGCCTCGTCCTCGATCACCCTGGCCAGCGTAGCAAAGAAAGGGTTAGAGATGTCCGCCACGATCAGTCCGATTGTACGGGTCTTATTAGTTTTCAGGCTACGCGCGTTCAGGTTAGGCTGGTAGTTCATGGCCGCGGCCACTTCGCGTATGCGTTTAGCCGTCTGTTCCGATACCCGGTTCTCCTTTCCCTTATCACTTAGCACGTAGGAAACCAGGGGAATGGAAACCCCTACCTCCTTCGCGATATCCTTAAGTGATGGTTTTCGCTTCATTTTGCTTTAACGATTAAGCAATGATAATCAGTAATCCCTTAGTATCAAAATTTATGCCCTCTTTTCTCAATCCCCGGTTTCGTTCCCCCGAGAATTAGTATAGTGGCCCGTAGTTTTGACAAGCCCGGTAGTCGGCTCCTTCGGGTTCCATTCCAAAGGCGGCCCAATCCTTGGGGCGAAAGATGCGGTCGGGGGACACGTTATGCATACATACGGGTATCCGTAGCATGGCACACAGCGTGATCAATTCGTGGCCGTAATGTCCGAAGCTGAAAGCGCCGTGGTTGGCTCCCCAATTCGCCATCACGCTGTACACGTCGCGAAAGGCCAGATTGTCCGTCAGTATTGGCGCGAACCACGTGGTCGGCCACGTAGGGTCGGTGCGCGCTTCCAGGGTATCGTGGACTTCCGGCGGAAGCGTCACCGTCCACCCCTCGGCGATCTGCATCGTGGGGCCGATTCCTTCGATCAGGTTTATACGGCACATGGTCACCGGCATATCGCCCCGGGTCACGAAGTGGGAAGAGTAACCGCCGCCGCCAAAGTACTCGTACATCGCCGGGGGCCAATCCGTGGCCTCCAGGCATTTTCCAACTTCTCCTTCCGTTATTTCCCAGAATGGTTTCATGGTCGGTTTGCCGTCACGCTCTTGCTGCCCGGTACCGTCCAGCGTTGAGCTTCCCGAGTTGATCAGGTGAATGATTCCCTGTTCCGCCTTTCCCGTGAGTTTATGCCCGGTCACCCGCTCCACGGAATCGGGACTCCAGTAGGTCCGTACGTCCGAAAACATCTGCGCCTGATTAGTCAGTAAGTATCCGAGCAGCATGGAAATACCATTCAGGCTGTCGTTTTCGGTAGCCATCATATAAGGTGGTCGCTTGCCATTCCAATCGAAGGAGGAATTCAGGATAGCCTCCATGAAGTCTCCGTTCGGCATATAATCGTTCCACTGGCGCTGTCCCTGGAATCCCGCCGCGATCGCATTATGACCGAGCGCTTCCTCGCCAAAGCCCATTTTTTCGAGCATCGGGTTTCCCTCCATCAGATCCCGACATATCAGCGTCATTTGCACCACCTTCTCCCACTGGCGGTCCATTTTCTTCCGGGACCTCTGGAGGTGCTCGGGATTCCGATTATCGCCTTCGCGGCAGTTCTCCCTAGTCCATTCCAGCGCTTTGCCGTACTCCTCCTCATCGTAGATCCCCAATTGCATACGCCGGTTGACTTCACTCATGTCCACGTATTCATTTCGCATTCCCAGGTAGTGCTGAAAAAAGTGCTCATTGACGATGGAGCCGGCAATACCCATCGATACGCCTCCGATCGCCAGATACGATTTGCCCTTCATTTGCGCCACCGTCAGTCCGGCCCGCGTAAAGGCCAGTATTTTCTCGCGGACGTCATCCGGAATGGTCTCATCATCTTTATCCTGTACTTCGTAGCCATAAATGCTGAAAGCGGGAATCCCTTTTTGTGCGTGCCCGGCCAACGCAGCGGCCAGGTATACGGCGCCGGGTCGCTCGGTCCCGTTGAAACCCCATATTGCCTTCGGCCGTAGCGGGTTCATATCGATCGTTTCCGTACCGTAGCACCAGCAGGGGGTCACGGTGATTGAAAGGCCAACGTCCTCGCGTATAAACTTCTCCTCGCACCGTTGTGCCTCCGGAACCCGACCGATCGTTGAGTCCGCGATAATACAATTTACCTGCGTACCATCGCCATAACGAAGTTCGTCCGAAATCAGCGCCGCCACACGCTGCGCCATCTCCATTGTCGAAGCCTCCAGCGATTCCCGGATTCCGCCCAATCGGGCATCGATTACGGGCCGGATGCCAACCTTCGGTTTATTCAAAATTGACTTGCTCGCGTTCTGCATGATTGTTTTTTTGGATAGCGCCTAGTTGTTCTCAACGAGATTGGTGGTTCCTCTTAGCAGCATCACGACCAACTGAGAATGAAATTTAAACCTAGTTTAAACGTTTAAGCACGCAATATATAAATTCTCCGGTTATCCATGTGGCTGGTCCGTTCATTGTGCCTCAAAGTGGTAAAAAAGCCTGTTCATTTGGACCCCTCAATTATCCTGACCGGGGAATGCGAGGGGGGAATTACGGAGCAGCAAGGCATTTTTGCGCCGGAGCGCGGGAAGTGGCAGCTCCCGGAAATAAGTATCAATTTCCGTTACGACGCGCCCAGACTGCCACCTACTTCCAATCCGAACTTTATGGCCACGCTTCTACACGCTAATCCAAAAGGAACGGCCGGAGATTACCGTGTTCCGCTTACGTAGGCTAGCCTGACAGGGCGGACCTATCTAGTCCAAAAAAAACCGCACCCCGCCAGTTATACCGACATACGTAAAGCCGATGCCATCCTGGGAAAACCGCCGTAGTTGCGGACCAAATTCCAGCGCAATTCCGTGCCGGAGAAAGTACTGGCCTCCTACTGCCGCCGTATAGGCGTACTGCTCCGACTTAGGTATCCCCGTACTGCGCTGATTATCTGTGTCAGAATGATTGATACTGTATCCCGCGCCCGCTTCCGCGTACCAAAGCAATCTTCCATCGGACACCAGGTAGTAGCGGCTGCTTAAAGATGCCGACAGTCGGTAAGGCCATTCCACCGGTCTGGTGGGGGGAAGAAGGTCTACACGTCCCCCCTGGGCTCCCAACGACAGACCCATCGCCCATCGCTTCGTCACAAAGTAGTGCCCTCCGAGCTCTACGAAACCGGACTTTATCCACTTATTCATACCTATGCCGGCCAACTGCCCACCGAGCATTAGCGCCCCGGCGTGAAGGTTGCTGGCGGGCGATGCTTCATCCCGTCCATTCGAATTAAGAACGACCTCGATTTGCCCACCCAGAGAAAAGTAGTTTGCGCCCGACCGAATGCTATAGTCTACCGCCGGACCAATCCAAACCCCGGAGGTCAACGGCCACTGTAACCCGGCCCGCAAGTTGGCCCGGTCGAAGGCGGAGACCGGTTCCTGAATGATGGCGACCCGGCTACCCACCTGCCCGTATATACCCAATCGTTCCCTGTTTACCACGTAGTAGCGCAGGTAGGGATCGATCGAAAATCCTTTAGCCCAGTGTCCATTAATTTGGCCAACCTTAATGTTCAGGCTGCCACCGACAACCAGGCGATCCGTCAGGGCATACCCGTTGGTAGGAGAGAGAGAAACATAGCTAATCCGATCTCCCAACTCGAATCCCACTTCACCAATATCGGCCGCGTTGAAAAGCTGAGTCGGGCCTTCTAAACTGTACGTTTGGTTGAGCGTGAGGAGGTGATCACCGCGCCGGATTTGGGCGTATCTGGTGCAGGAAAACCAGCAAAAAAAGACCAGGGTACAGGTGATGCGCATAGCTCAGAATGGTAGGCTAACGGTAAACGCATACTAAAATAGGGGCTGGCTAATTACCCGTTTAAAAATTTTCCCAAGCCCAGAATTTCAACTAGAGTTAGTGACAACACCCCGCCGCAACACCCTCATTTACAGTACAGTATCGCCCCTTTGACTCGCCGTACCAGCGGCACGATTTGCGGTGGCGTTTGTTGCTGTTCGTGCTGAGCCAAAAGTCGGTGACCGTTCCGGCCGAGGGCGGGGGTGCGGGAGCGGCGGCCGGGGCCAGACCGGGAAAATCGTTAGGGTAGACCCAGGTCCGGATTTTACCCTCGAGGCCACCGTGCGACAGCGCCGAATTAAGCTGCACGAAGTATTTGTAATCGGCGTCGGAGCGCAGGAGAAGGATAATCCCGGCTTGCTTGCTGGTCTGTAATCCGTACCAAAGTGCCTGGCCGATGCTTTCCTTCCACTTATGGGCCCAGTCCACTTCAATGGCGTACTCTTCCGTGACGATGTCTACCCGGCCACTGGTCACGCTCACCTCGGTTTGGCCGTGGAGCCTGGTGGCCAGGGCACGGACGTAGTCGGCCTCCGACTGACCGGGCAGCAGAGCGGGTACACAAAACAGGAAGAAAAGAAATAAACGCAATGGCGAAGTTTTACCGCTTGAGCCCCCGCTGCGCCCAGTCCATTTTGATAAAGCCGGCGGTTTCCTTGGCACTATCAAAGGGGGAGATCGGCTCACCGTCGGCAAGCACCTGGTAACGACCCGGCCCGATCACCTCCACCGAGGTGCCATGGGCGAGGTGGATTTGCTTACCGTCCTTCTTTTCGACGCTGATGCCTTCCTCGGTTAGTGCTTTTTTTAGTGTATCCAGATCGTCACTCATAGTCAATAAGGGTTTAGCCGGTGAAGATAGGGGGCCGGCCGGTCACTCCTCGGTTACCGTACGCGCAAAGAAGAACGGCCCGGCCCGGTGCCCCACGTGCGGCATCAGCTTTACGGTCACCTCATCTTTTCCGGCGGTGAGCTCCGGTGGGATGGTGTACCGCACGTCGACAAACTTCCCGTCCGCCTTCCCGGAGATATTCTCGGTGGCGATTACCTCGTCTTCCACAAGAATATCGAAGGTTTTTGAGCCGGTATATCCGCCCCAGTATTCCAGTACCAGCGCCATGGGGGCGTCGGCTTTTGTTTTCATGGTAAAGGATAACCAGCCGCCACGTTCGGAGCCGCGTGCTTTTCGCCCCCGAAAATCTTCCTCCAGGTTGAGGCTGTCGCCGGTGAATTGATGGTCGCGTTCCGGTTGCATTTCACCGGGTTGGAAGCTGTCGAAGGTGATGGCTTCCAGTTGCCGCTTGCGCTCCCGTTCGGCTTCGTAGGCGGCCTGTTGCTGCGCCCATTGCTCGTCGTTGAAGAGGTCCAGGTAGACGGTGTAGGTACGGTCGTTGACCTGGTAGAACGGGCGGAGGGTGACCTCCCGTGGCTTACCGATCCCTTTGGTACGGAAGGTATTGACCTCGCCGGCGACAGGTTCCAGCCACTCCGCCGGGTCCCGGCTTTCCGACATCAGGACGGGTACGTAGTCGCGCTCCTCGGTGAGGGGATCGTCGACCGGCCCCAAATCCGCGGCCAGTACCAGCGGACCGTGGAATACCGCTACCCGGTTCGGATCGTCGGGCATAGGCTCTAGCCGCAGGCGGAAGGGAAGGTCGAGGGTCACTACGTCACCGTCGGACCACTCGCGGTTCAGGGAGATGAAGGAACCCGGCTCCGAGGTGATGTCTTGCGGTTCGCCGTTAATGCTTACTCCTGTCCCGATAGCTTTCGGGACCCAAAAAGGATGCCGCAGATATAGCGTAAAGGTTTGCGGAGCGTCCAGCGAAAGCGTCAGTTCGGTCGTCTCCTCCTCCGGAAAATTGGTCTGCTGGGTGAGGGTTACGCCCCGCTCGGACCAGTCGAGCTCCGAGGCGATGAACTGCGTTACGAACAGCCCGTCTTCATCGTGGTAATAAATGTTAGCGCCGTACTTGCTGTGGTTCTCCATGCCGGTGCCGATGCAGCAGGTGAACCACTCCGGGTCCTGGAAGGCCTTATGGCCGCCCATTTCCAGGGAGAGGTTGTAGACCACCCGTCCGTCGGCGGGGTCCTGGGAGGAGAGGATCTGGTTGAACAGCGCCCGCTCGTAGTAGTCGGCTACTTCGGCGCGTGGCTCCCAGAGGAAGAGGTGGCGCGAGAGCTTCAGCATATTGTAGACGTTGCAGGTCTCGGTGGTGCCGTCGCTGAGCCGGTTCGTGAGCCGGTCGGGAGCACCGAAGTATTCCCAGTTGCCGTGGCCGCCGGTGACGTAGGAATGATGGTTTACAACCCGATCCCAGAAGAACTCCGCGGGCTTGCGGTCGGATTCCTCGCCGGTGATTTCGTACAATCTGGAGGAGGCGATGAGCTTCGGGATCTGGGTATTGCCGTGCTTACCGGGCAGGATATCCTCGCCTATGGCCAGGCTGTCGATGATGGATTCGTCGTGAAAGACCCGGGCGATTTCCAGGTACTTTGCTTCCCCGGTGTCCGCGTACAGGTCGGCCAGGGTTTCCTGCACGCCGCCGAATTCGCAGTCGAGCATGTTCTGGACTTCCTCGTTGGTGAGGCCCAGTACGATCGTACCGATCCAGTCCGCGAAGTTCTTCTCCACTGCTAGGGCTTGCTTGTTGCCCAGTAGCTGATAGGCGTCGCGCAGTCCGGCCATCACCTTGTGGTGGGTGTAGAAGGGGGCCCAGATGCCGTTGAGGTCGAAGCCCTGGGAGCGGATCTCGCCCCGGGCCACTTCGTTTTCGAATATTTCCTTGCCGTTGTCGAAGGCGCCGAGGTACTGGCCACCGTTGGCCTGCTGGATCTCGGCTAATTCACTGACGATGTAGTCGGCCCTATGTTTGAAGGTGTCCCGTCCGGTGGTCTGGTGCATCAGGGCCAGGGCGCTCAGGTGGTGGCCCAGGCTGTGGCCGGCGAGGGACTCACCTTCCCAGCCGCCGTAGGCTTCGGCTTTGGGCTCCAGTCCGGCCTGGATGCGGAAGCGGGCGAGCAGGCGGTCGGGCTCGTAGGCCAAGAGGGAGGCTTCGTTGAGTTCGGTGGCGTGGTGGAAGGGGCCGTCGAGCAGGGTGACGTCGGAGATAGGGAAAGGCTGTACGACCAACCGGTCCTGGGCTACCAGGCCGGTGCTCAACGCGAAGAGTGTCAGAATTAGCTTGTACATGGGCTAGTGGAAGTAGGTACTAATGTACGTTTTTGAGGGCTGGTATGTATTGGATCCGTCGGGGAACAGCAGTAGCCCCCTGGTCCGCCGAGCGCTAGCTCGTCTGCCCAGGGGGCGGATCGGAAAGAAGCGTCTTAGAAAGCGTAGCACGAAACCCAAGTATCAGAAAAGGCATGATTTCACTCCCAACCCGTCGGCGGACCAGCTACCGCTGGGCAGACGACTGGTGCCCAGGGGGCGGATTAGGAAGTAGCGTCTTAGGAAGCGTAGCACGAAACCGAAGTATCAGAAGAGGCATAATTTCACTCCCAACCCGTCGGCGGACCAGCTACCGCTGGGCAGACGACTGGTGTTACTCCAAAACTACCTCATACAGTCCCGCAGCAAATTCCTCCGGCAAATCCACCAGCAAGCGAATACCGTCGGTCTGGACGGAGGAGAAGGTTACGGTGTTAAGCTCATCTTTAGAGATTGGGTAATCACCGTCCGGAACAACCGCCGCCCATCCGTCGCCCGTCCGATACTCCACTTTCCAGTCGGCCGGGATGCGGCAGCCACCGTTAGGGCCGTCGTCAAACCAGTAGACGCTCACCTTGGATACGTTCGCCAGCGCCGGCAGGTCCAGCTGAACCCACTCGCGGGTGTTCTTGCGGGGCCACCAGTGAAGGTAGGGAATGGAATGATCGTTGGAATGCTCCGGTAATAACTGGTCGCGCAGAGCGATCAGGGACTTCTCGTCGTCAAGCGAAGAAGTGATCGTACTCGTGTAGGTCAGCGTCGGCGCCGGAGCGGGCTGGGCACTTTCCACCGTGGTCGGTAACCAGACGGCCATCTCGCCCGGGCCCCGGTTATTCCATAGGTGGTAGGGAATCAGGGTCAGCGGCTTGGCATCGGAGGTCGCCAGCGTACCGTCAAGCTGACGGGCTACCGATCGGGCGGCTCCGCGCAGAACGTAAACGCCACCGAGCTCGTCCGATTTCTCGGCAACCATCGGTTCGTTTTCGTCGACGATCAGGTAGAGGACTTCCCCGTCGTTGTCGGCCCACTCCGCTGCGTACACCAGGGGGCCCCGCTCGTAGGCCACCCGTCCGCTATCGGCCGAAACGCGCGAATCGGCCTGTACGGTGTGCACCGGGAAGGGGAAGTCCACTTCTACGCGGTCACCCGGTTGCCAGGTCCGGTCGAGGGTGAGGTAGCCGTCGGCATCGGTGGTGACGGCTACGATCGATTCGTTCACGGTCACCGTGAAGGGCGGCAGTTCCGCATCCGTGTAGCGGTACAGGTCACCGGGGGTAGGAGCATTGCGTACGTAGCCAGGCACCCGCAAGCGAATGCGGGCGTGGGTAGCTGTGGCAGGGTCGACGGTGAGTCTTACCGTGCCCGCCCAGGGAAAGCCCGTTTCCTGTTGCAGGCGGATAGTGGTTCCGTTGATGGCTACCTCCGTTTCACTAGACACGTACATATTCACGTAGACCTCCTCGTCGCGGAAAGCGTAGATGTACTCGGGCATGGAGGGCAGCGTCCGCGCCACATTCGGCGGGCAGCAGGCACAGCCGAACCATTCCCGCCGCTCGTGTTGCCCCATGGAGGCGAGGGGATTGGGGTAGAAAAAGTGGTCGCCGGACAGCGAGACACCGTCCAGTACATTGTTGTACAGCGAGCGCTCCAGTACATCGATGTACTTACTCTCCCCCGTCATGAGAAAGAGGCGGTGGTTCCAGCGTACCACGCCCACGCCCGCACAGGTTTCGGCGTAGGCGGACATATTCGGCAACTCATAAGCACTCCCGAAGGCCTCCCCGCTTCCGGTGGCGCCGATTCCGCCGTTGAGGTAATACTTGGCGTCGACGATATCGTGCCAGATCCGGTCGATCGCGTGGCGGTAGGCGCTGTCGCCCGTTATGGCTGCCACGTCCGCCATGGCCGTCCACATATAAGCGCCGCGCACGGCGTGACCAACGGCCGCGGATTGCTCCGTAACCGGCAGGTGCGACTGGTCGTACTCTTTGGGATTACCCACGCCGGGGCGGCCGCGTACGTCCAGGAAGAACTTGGCGAGATCGAGGTAGCGCTGCTCGCCGGTCACGCGGAAAAGCTTTACCAGCCCGAGTTCGACCTCCTGGTGGCCAGGGTAGTTGCGCAGTTTCTTGTCTCCGAAGGTGGCGTCTACCAAGTCGGCACTCTTGATCGCTACGTCCAGCAGGTTCCGCTTGCCGGTAGCCCGGTAATGGGCTACGGCGGCTTCGTAGAGGTGCCCCAGATTGTAAAGCTCATGGCTGAGTTCGTGTACCAGTTCCCAGCGCGCGTCACCGGCCCACGGGTGGACGTTCTTCCCGATGGTGCGGGTGGTGTACAGATAACCGTCCGGCTCCTGGGCGGCGGCTACCAACTCGATCAGCGTGTCGACCCGGGCTTCCATTGCGGTATCCGGAAAGGTCTGTAAGGAATAGCTTGCTGCCTCGATGATCTTATAGATGTCGGAGTCGTCGAAGGGATATTCCGTACAGAATTGCCCCTCCATTTGGTTGGCGGCAATCCGAAAATTGTCAATTCGCCCGCTCTCCTGGCTCTTCTCGATGGCGATCGGGATGGTGACCTCATGGTTGGTCCGGATCTTGGGCTGCCAGAAGTCGTCCTGGATCCGTACTTCCGAAAAAGAAACGGGCGTGATGGGATAATCCTGCTGGGCGGCGGCGGCGGCGGTGCAGAGTAAGATGACGGGAAGAAGGAAAGAGACGGAGCTACGTGTCATGGGAAGCGCTACAGCAGCGAAGTTGGATGGACAGGTAAGGTACAAAGCTGTCTCCGACAGCGAAGTACAACGCGCTCTCCGAGCGCGCAGTCATTGATTTACCTTATCAGCCCGCGAAAAATTATCGGATATTTACGGTACCGTCCCTACCAACCACCCCAAGCCCGTGAAACTAACTCTTCTACTCCTGCTGGTCACGATCAGTCTGACCGCCCAGCCGTCACCCAATTGGCTGCGCCATTCCGCCATTTCCCCCGATGGCTCCCAGATTGCCTTTACCTACCGGGGCGACCTGTACACCGTGCCCGCACGGGGCGGTGACGCCACCCGGCTCACTTACCACAGCGCCCACGATTACATGGCGACCTGGAGCGCCGACGGCAAGCAGCTTGCCTTCGCCTCCAACCGGTACGGCAACTTCGACGTCTTCGTAATGCCCGCTACGGGAGGCGCGGCGACCCGCCTGACGTTCCACAGCACCGACGAAGTACCCTACTCCTTCGGGTCCGACGACGCGACCGTGATCTTCGGTGGTCAGCGGCAGGACGATGCCCGGCATCGGCAGTTTCCTACGGGCTCCCAACCGGAGCTATATACTGTCCCGGCGGATGGCGGACGGGTGAATCAGCTACTCACCGTTCCCGCGGAATTCGCGCAACTCAGTCCCGACAGCACCATCCTCCTCTACCACGATAAAAAGGGCGGGGAAAACGAGTATCGCAAGCACCATACCTCCGCCATCACCCGTGATATCTGGGCCTACAATACGGTCGACTCGACCCACCGGCAACTGACGGACAGTCCCGCCGAGGACCGGCAGCCGGTTTTCACCGCTGACGGTGAGGGCTTTTACTACCTGAGCGAACGCAGTGGCACGTTCAACGTCCACAAGCGGGCCCTTGACGATGCGGGCAGCGACGAGCAACTCACGGACATGGGCCCTCACCCCGTTCGCTTCCTCAGCCGGGGCGGTGACCTGCTCAGTTTCGGCTACGACGGCGAACTCTACACCATGCGGGAGGGCGAGAACCCCAAAAAGGTGGCGGTCAACATCGTGATCCAGGACCTGACGAATAACGATAAGTACATCTCCGTGAGCAGTGACATCGAGGAGATGGCCGTCTCGCCGGATGGAAAAGAGATTGCCTTCATCGCACGGGGCGAAGTGTTCGTCACGTCCGCCGAGGAGTCCTTCACGAAGCGGCTAACCAACACGCCGGAACGGGAACGTTTCGTAAGCTGGGGTCCGGAGGGCAAATCGGTGGTTTACGCCAGTGAGCGCGCCGGCAAGTGGAGCACCTTCCGGACGGAAAAGGTACGGGACGAAGAGCCCTTCTTTTACGCCGCGACCCTACTGAAAGAGACTGCGGTGCTGGAGAATGACAAGGACAACTACCTCGCCGAATACTCCCCGGACGGGGCGTACCTGGCCTGGATTGAGGACCGCCGGACGCTGAAGGTGCGGAACGTCGAATCCGGAGCGGATACGACCCTGCTGGACAGCGATGAGTTGTTTCACATGCAGGATGGTGATAAGTACTTCACCTGGAGCCCGGACAGCAAGTGGCTGCTGGTAGAACACGACGTACTACTCAACAACAGCGAGGTAGTATTAATGAAAGCCGACGGCAGCAAGCGCGTCAACCTGAC
>JBASAV010000360.1:0-7669 GCA_049650785.1 Lewinella sp.
CATCCGTATCCGTTTGTTCCGGATTGGCGGTGGCGGGACAGTTATCGGTATTGTCCGTGACGTATCCTTCCGGCTGCTCACAGGCAACCAGGGAATCGTTGGGATCGCCGAAGCCGTCACCGTCTGCATCAGCATAATAGGTCACGCTGGCCGCACCGATAGAAGCGTCCGTAGGATCACAGTCGTCGGCATTGGCTACTCCGTCACCGTCGATGTCATCGTCACAAACATCACCGATGGTGTCACCATCCAGGTCAGCCTGGTCCGAATTGCTCGTCGTCGGGCAGTTATCGACGTCGTCGGCAACGCCGTCACCGTCGGTATCTACAATGGTCGTACAAGCATCACCCGTGCCGTCGCCATCCGTATCCGTTTGATCCGGATTGGAGGTGGCGGGACAGTTGTCGGTATTGTCCGTGACGTATCCTTCCGGCTGCTCACAGGCAACCAGGGAATCGTTGGGATCGCCGAAGCCGTCACCGTCTGCGTCAGCGTAGTAGGTCACGCTGGCCGCACCGATAGAAGCGTCCGTAGGATCGCAGTCGTCGACGTTAGCTACTCCGTCACCGTCGATGTCGTTATCACAGGCATCGCCGAAGCCGTCACCGTCCAGGTCTGCCTGATCGGGATTGCTAGTGGTCGGGCAGTTATCGACGTCGTCGGCAATGCCATCGTTATCCACATCTGCTATACCGGTACAAGCATCGCCTACACCGTCTGCGTCCGAGTCTTCCTGGCCTGGATTCGCTACCGCAGGGCAGTTATCCGTATTATCCGACACGTAGTTATTAGGTGCTACGCAAGCCTGGATGGACTGGTTTGGATCACCAAAGCCGTCACCATCAAAGTCGGCGTAGTACGTATTGATCTCCTGGGTAGGATTAGCAAAGTCGGGGCAATTGTCTTCCGTATCCGGAATGCCATCGCCGTCAGTATCGACTCCCTCTCCAAGCGAGCGTACCATGATCGTGTCCCGGCCAATCGCTCCGCCGTTATCCGTTACGGTCAATGTCACCGAGTAAGCGCCGGCTGCGAAGTTTTGAGAAACGATCCTTCCGGTAGCCGAGCCGCTTCCCCAGTTCCACTGGTAGGCGACGATGGTTCCGTCTGCATCGGTACTATTGCTGGCATTCAAGTCAACACGCAGGGGGGCGGGACCACTCAGGGGAGAAGCTTCAGCCACTGCTACGGGCGGTATATTCAGGGGTGGTTCAACCGTGACCCGGACTATATCCGTTGCCCGACCACCATCGTTATCCGTCACCGTCAGCGTGATAGCGTAAGTGCCTTCCACATTTAGGGTGATTTGAGGAGATACACCGGTCAGGTTACCGCCTCCGTAAGACCACTGGTAGCTGGTGATATCACCGTCATTGTCGTAGGAATCACTGGCATCCAGCTGTACGACCAGGGGCGCGGGTCCGGCCAGCGGAGTAGCTGCGGCAACCGCCACGGGCCGTAGGTTTCCACCTTCACACGTTGGATCTACTTCACCCATATTTACGGGAAGCGTACCATCGTAATCCAGGTGAATCTTGTCCAGTTTAGCTCCGCTTTCGCGGTAAGCGATGTCCAGTGTATTAAACCCTTCACGGAAAGCTAAGGGGCTGTTGACCACCTCGTTCCAATTGAACTGCTTGTTTGCTATAATGCCAGACTTCCATTCCAACCAGGTTCCATCATTAATGCGGACCCAGTAGGAATCTTGGCCGGAGTTAGCAGCTAGTACACGGGCAAACATATGGTACCGACCAGCGCGCATCCGCTCCATGACAAATCGGATTCGATTGCCGGGTACGTCGTCAGGAGATCCGGAACGGATTTCCCGGTTACTGACAACATAGGAACCATTACTGGCGGTAGTGTCTGTCTCAATGGTCCAGTCAGCACCTACCTGAGCACACTCTGCTTCCAGCCAGAACTCATTCACCCCAATGATGGAAGAGTCACAGACATCTCCAAGCCCGTCTCCATCGGTATCGAGCTGATTGGGGTTAAAGGCTTCCGGACAGTTGTCGGTATTGTTATCGACGTAGTTCAGCGGAGGGCTACAGGCCACGATGCTGTCGGTAGGATCACCGAAGCCATCACCATCGAAGTCAGCATAGTAAGGTTGGCCCTCCCATCGGGTGGGATCGAGTGGGTAACAGTCTTCCGTATCCGGTATACCGTCACCATCGTCGTCCTCGTCACAAACATCGCCTTCTCCGTCGCCATCCGTATCGGTCAGATTGGTGGATGTACGATTGGGGCAGTTGTCCAGGTCGTTGTCGACGTAGCGTGGGGGTGCCACACACGCCAGGATAGTATTATTCGGATCACCGTAACCATCGTTGTCAAAATCAGCGTAGAAAATGGACTGGTTCTGGTCCGGGTTGAAGAAGTTCGGACAGTTATCCTCGACATCCCGAATTCCATCTCCGTCTGAATCGGCTTCGTTGTATTGTACAACTACCCGAACCACGTCGGTACCAGTGGCACCATCATCATCGGTGACGGTCAGAGTGATATTGTAGTCACCCTCGTTCAGCACGGTCTGGGGATTAGAACCCACGGCGGATCCGCCATTTTGCCACTTCCAGTCATAACTGATGATCACGCCGTCGGAATCAAAGGACTGACTTCCATCCAGGGAAACTGTCAGTGGATCAAGCCCGACTAGGGGAGTTGCGTTGGCGTCAGCAACGGGCGAATCGTTAGGTAGCGCACCACAGTTCGTGGCTGTTTCGCCCGTACCTTCCGGCGCGCCGGGGGTGGTGCTGAAGTACAGTTTGTCTAATTGCGTGCCGTTTTCGCGGTAGGCAATATCAATGGTGTTTTCTCCATCGGTAAGGACGTACTGGCTATTCGTCTCCTGCTCAAGCAGGAATTCGTACCAGTTCCAGAATCCATCGGGAGAAATACCGCTGTTCCAGCGTACCCAAGATCCACCGTTTACCCGGGTATAGAATGAATCATCACTGGCACTTGGGGCCAGGATTCGGGCAAAGATGTAATAGGTGCCGGGTTGGACGTCACTAACGGTGAACCGTACGCGGTTAGCTGGTACATCTTCCGGTGGTGCATTGGTGGAATTACCAGTTTCGAACACCACGTATTCTCCGTTCGAAGCATCCGCATCTAGCAGCGTTGTCCAGCCATCACCTACGGCGGCGCATTCGGCCTCCAACCAGAAGTCGGTTTTGCCGACTACGGAAGGATCACAGGTATTACCTACGCCATCACCATCCGTATCCATCTGGTCAGGATTGTAGACATCCGGACAGTTGTCCGAGCCATCAATGACGTAGCCTTCCGGCGCCGTACAAGCGGTGATGCTGTTGTTCGGGTCACCAAAGCCGTCACTATCCAGGTCAGCGTAATACACCGTCAGGCGACCTTCGCTGCTATTATATGGATTACAGTCGTCCTCGTTGGGTACGCCGTCTCCGTCGATGTCGTCGTCACATATATCACCTATGCCGTCACCATCCGTATCCGTAACATCGGCGGAAGTGGTGTTCGGGCAGTTGTCGAGACGATTCTCCACGTAGCCCGGGGGCGCGGTACAGTTCTCAACGAAGACATTGGGATCACCCAGGCCATCGTTGTCCAGGTCAGCGTAGAAAGTAGGCAGTATCTGCGAAGGGTTAGGTATTAGCGGACACACATCCTCTTCGTTAGGTACTCCGTCACCGTCTTCGTCACCACCTATGGCTAATACGCTAAGGTGGGTGGTCGTGGTCCCGGTTTCTCCCCGGTCGTCGGTGACCGTCAAGGTAATATCGTACTCTCCCAGGTCGAAGGTTTCTCTTGCTACTGCTCCGTTTGCCGAACCGGAGTTCCAGGTCCAGGAATAGTCGGCAATGAATCCATCCAGGTCCATTGACTCGGAACCATCCATCCGGACGCTAAGCGGTGCGACGCCTACGTCTGGACGCAGGCTGGCAATAGCAATCGGTGCCTGGTTAGCCGCCGGCTTACAGTTGATCGATTCCCCACCTAAACCGGTTGGCTTAATGCCGTCCAAGGCCAGGTAAAGTTTATCCAGTCGGGCATTCGTTTCCCGGAAAAGTATATCAATCGTGGTCTGTCCGTCAGGTAGATCCATCGGACTTCCGACCGCCTGGATCCAGTCAAAGTATCCGTAGGGGAAGCCTTGGGACCAGCGTTTCCATTCACCCCCGTTGATGCGAATCCAGAAGGAGTCGTCACCGGAGTTTTCAGCATACACTCTGCCATACAGGCGGTAGGAACCAGCCTGAACGTTGTCAATCACGTAACGCAGGCGGTTATTTTCAGTATCCTCCGGCGGACCGGCCAAGGATGGGTCGCCCTGGTATACAACAATGACACCGTTCGAAGCCGAATCGACCTGCATCGTGGACCAGTTGAATCCGACCTCGCCACATTCCGCTTCGAGCCAGAAAATACTGCTGCCCGCAGCCGAACCGTCACAAACGTCTCCTTCTCCGTCCCCGTCGCTGTCGATCTGACTTGGGTTAGCGATGAAAGGACAGTTGTCCGTATTATCGGAAACATAGTTAGCCGGAGCCAACGCACAGGTGACTAACGAGTCATTGGGGTCACCAAAGCCGTCGCCATCGAAATCAGCGTAGTAGACTCTGGCGGCACCAACCAGCGGGTTGAGCGGCTCACAGTCTTCGAAATCGAGTACGCCATCATTATCATCGTCGGGGTCACAGCTATCGCCCAGCCCATCACGGTCCGTATCCGTAAGGTTGGTGCTGTTTACGGTCGGACAATTGTCGCGATCGTTAGTTACAAAGCCGGGCGGTGGAACGCAGGAAAGTAGCGTTTCATTGGGGTCACCGTAACCGTCCCGGTCCCTGTCGGCATAGTACACCGTAGCGGACTGCACCGCGACCGTAAACTCCGTATCATCGAAGGCACATCCGTTCTGCCCACCAACCGTATACCGGTAGGTGACCGAACCTGAATTAGAACGGGGATTGAACAGATCGGGAATGACCATTCCGTCCAGGGTCCATGTACCGCCCGCTTGGGGGTTACCACCAAGTGCTCGTAGACGCTCGTAAAGACTGAAGGGAGCATCCGCTCCGCATACGGAAATGGATCCACCCGTTCCGGCACTGGCCGGACCGTTGTCTTCATCGATATCTACGGAAACAATGCTTTTGCAATTTCCGGAACTGGTGGCTTCTACCCGGTAGGAATCTGGCTCCGTGACAACGATAGTTTCGGTGGAGCCAATCAGTTGGTTCGCTCCATTGTACCAAGCGTAGGTGACCTCACTGCTTGTATTAGCGGTCAATTCAATGGAACTAACGGTACAGTTCAGTGTGGTAAGGGGTGCATCGATGACCAGCTCAGCCGGTTGTCTTCCGGCGGATACTTCCACCGTTTGCTGTATCGGACAGTCTCACGCCGACGAGGTCAGCGTGTAGATACCGGCCAGCGTGACCACGGGATTCTGTGCGGTTGAGCGGAAACCTTCCGGACCCGTCCAAAGGTATCCTCCTCCACCCGAAACCAAACCGTTAAGCCGCACGGACTGCGTGGAACAATCAAGTACCTTGGGGGTCCCATCGACATTTGCATCTACCGTACAGGTAATATTCGTATTGTTGACCCGAATCGTGAATGGATCGGAGGCCGTCAGCCCATTATGATCCGTTCCGGTTACTACGACGCCGATATTGCTATTGGCCTGAGCAACTTCAGCGGTGATCGTGAAAATACCCGTAATCGAATCGAGCACGATCCAATTGGGGAGTGGGCTTCCGTTAGCGAGCGTTGCCGAATAGGTCAACTGGTTACCAGCAAATCCTCGGTCGAAGGAGTTCGACACGTCGTAAAGGCGCGGTTCAAGTACGTTGACCGTGACGTCAGCGATGTTGGATACGGTGGGAACACCCTGCGGGCGGACGTTGGTCAGGTAGATTACGTTGTCCTGCCAGTCACAGTTACCGTTACCCGGCACGTCGCAACCTTTACCTATGTTATCCTGGACGATGATATACTCGTTCGGTATTACGTTTCCATCGCGATCAATGGCTTTGTATGCCCGGACGGCGAGTTCACCATTTAGATCGTCACCGTAAAGGTCACCGCCACGGGAACTGTAGCGGTTCATCTGGATCCAGAAGGGCACGTTAATCTCATCCGAGGTACCTCCCGCTACAAACTCCGTTTCGGAGAAGGTTTGTGGAAGTACGCTTTGGAACCAGTAATTACCGTGACCAACGCTAGGACCCACTGCGTTTTCGGAGGCGTCCAGAATTCTATTCTGGTTCGATCCCCGCGAGTGGAAGGCGCCAAAGTTAATCAGCATTACGTCCTCCGAAGGGTCAGCCTGTACGAAGTACTCACTGTAAATCATGTCACCGTAGACGCCGGCATTAATGTCCGCGTCGGTGGGGAAGGTAGACGGGGGATGCAAAATATAATCCCCGCGGCCATCCTTACCCATTTGGGTTTCGAAGCCAAGCACCTCGAACAGCTGTTGAAGTGTTGGTTCGTTACTTCCTTCGGGAGCGCTCATGTACGCACCGCTGAGGAAGACCTCCTGATCCACGGCGTTATCGGCGTTGGAACGAATCACTAACTCTTCCGTAATGATGCGCCGGAAAGGGGGCTCATCAACCACGAAATTGACATTTACGTCAACGTAGTCACCGGGCTGAATAGCCAAGCCTTCCACCGGAATTTCGACACCCGTTACCGTGAAGTGGTCGGTATCGGTGGTGGTGATATCCCGAATGATGAGTACCGAGGCACCATCGTTATGTATACGGGCTACATTCTGGATGCGCGAGCTCGTCGAATCGCCCCGGAAGTTGTAGGGGCGATCAATTTTGGTAAAGCTGAGCCAATCTTCAAAAGGCCATCCACGATCGACGCCACGGACGTTTGTCATATTCTCTACCCGCAGACTAGCTCCGGTAAAGGGAATCAAATCAAAAGCCCGAGTTCTGGTAGCGGTATTTTGGAGGTTGTCCGTCGCGGTTACTTCCAAAATATTGCTGGTCAAGGGCTGACCGGCGGGAATAGACACGATAAATGGTCCGGTATAATCAACAGGAGCCTCGCCGTTAAGGGAGTAAAAGAACTCGTCAATCCCCCCGCTTCCGGACTTATCCGTAGCCGAGAGCGTCACCAGAACTTCGCCGTAGTAGGCGCCCTGGTCGTTGCGGTTACCCCGCAGGTTGATGGTGATAGCCGGCTCGAAGGCGCTACTGTCGACGGGCACGATATCCACGTAAACGATCTTGGTATTGCCGAGAGCGGAAGCTCCTACGTCATCCAGCGTAAGCCGTCCGTCACGTACCCGAACGGTATCGCGTCCGATGGCGAATTTAGCATCCGCAGCGGGAGCAAAATTCTGGATTAGGACGGAATCTTCGGCCCGTACCGTATGGAGACTATTGAAAGCGATCGGGTCACCTGCAGCCAATTCGACCCGGTACAATCCGTTAGGCAGCTTGATCTCCCAGTCATGGGGATTGTTCTGCCCCAGCATGTCAAAGTGGTTGAACGACCGAAGTAATTTATCGGCGTCTGAGCTTAAGTTGGATAGTCCACGTTCGTCGCCGCGGGCCCCATTCACATTGCTGGAAGGATTACGGGTTGTCGGATCGATCCAGCCATAGGTTTGTCCATTTCCCCGGTTGCCGTATGCCTCTCCGATATCGGCGAGGTAGCCACC
>JBASAV010000361.1:0-9193 GCA_049650785.1 Lewinella sp.
TACAGTGAGCGGAAGCGAAGGGAGGAGGAACGGGGTTATGTGAACGGACTGCTGGGTGCGCTGGCTTTTGGAGCGATAGGCGTGGTCGCCTGGGTAACGGTTGCCTACTACCTTAGTCTGATCACCACGCTACTGGCCTTCGCCATTGCCTTTCTCTCCGTTTTCGGCTATCAGCGCTTCAATGGCACCATGGGGCAGTGGACCAAGCCGCTGCTCGTTGTGGTGAACATACTGCTGCTCTCGTCGGCCTCCTTCTTCACTTATTACATCGAGTTGTACGAATATGGTATGTCCATATCGGAGGCCTGGACTTATTTGGTTTACGATCCGCTGGTGCGCCGAGCGTTCTTGGGTGACTTGGCCATTTCCATACTATTCGGCGCGGTTGGGATTTACTACATCGTATCCAATTTGAAGACGGAGGCCGGTTCCCTGCAGCCGGCGCTTGCCCTGTAGTTTCACTTGCGTTTCTTCTTCCGCTTGCGGGTGGCCTCTTCGGCGGCATCCAGCAAGTCGGCCATGCCCATCTGGTCTTCCTGGCTCAGCGTTAGGGTTTCGCGGTAGTCGCCTTTGTCCAGGGGCATGATGCGAATGGCATGGCCGGTGTAGTTCTCTATTGCCTGTAACAACGGTTGCTCGTCGGGAGCGCAAAACGAAAAGGCCACGCCCCTGCGCTTACCGCGGCCCGTTCGCCCAACCCGGTGCACATAGTTGTCCGCCTGCTCCGGTAGGTCGTAATTTACTACGTGCGTAACGTCGGGAATATCGATGCCCCGGGCACTGACATCCGTAGCAACCATGACCCGTTCCTCACCGGCGCGAAAGGCATCGAGGGCCGCTTCCCGCTTCTCCTGATCCATATCACCGTGGAGGGTGATGGTGGCAATTCCTACGCGTTCCATGGCCTTCCCGATCCTTTCGCAGCGTACCCGGGTACGGGCGAAGACGAGGAGCTTGGCATCCGTGTTTTCCTTGACCATGCGCTCCAGGAAAAACCGCTTGTCGTCCATATCCACGAATACGACGGAGTGGTCGACATTTTTACTCACCGGATCCTTCGGCGAGATACGGATGCGGATCGGGTTCTTTACCAGGGAGTAGGCCAGCTTTTTGATACGCTCGTCGATCGTTGCCGAGAAGAATAGCGTTTGGTGCTTCCGTTTGAGGTGCCCGATCACGCCGCGGATATCTTCGATAAAACCAAGATCAAGCATCAGGTCGGCCTCGTCCAGTACCAGGATATCGACGCGTTCCAGCCGGAGCAATTGACGTCCGAGCAGATCGTACATCCGTCCGGGCGTCGTGATCAGCAAGTCGAGCTCTTTGGTGAGGCGGGCAATCTGGGGTTCTATTTCCACCCCGCCGGTGAGTCCGAGTACCTTGACTCCGGTACCTTTGGCGAGCGAGGTGAACACATCAGTCAGCTGAAGTGCCAGTTCCCGGGTGGGCACCATTACCAGACAGCTGATTCCGCTTTCCCGCCACTGGCTTTGCTTTCGTTCGTGGAGCTTCTGTAGAATAGGGATGGCGAAGGCCGCGGTTTTCCCGGTTCCGGTCTGCGCGATGGCCAGTACGTCTTCACCATCCAGAATCGGCCGGATGGCTCGATACTGAATATCCGTCGGTCGTTTCCATTCTTGCTTTTCGATGTTTCGTTTCAGTTCCGGAGACAGCGGGTAATCGGTAAATTTCATAGGCGGAAGGGTAGGGCGGCGGAGCGCAGGTAACGGCCAAACAACGGGCCGGTGTACCGTTTGGTTAAACCTCCGGACATTTGACGAATTTAGTAGACACCAAAATTACACCATGGCTCCGGACGATACCGCTCTTCTGTTAGTAGACCTGCAAGTTGATTTTATGCCTACGGGCATGCTTCCCGTTCCGGAGGGCGATCAGATCATTCCCATGGCTAATCGCCTGATGGCCGATTACCGCACGGTGGGGGCTACCCAGGACTGGCATCCCGCTACGCACGGATCCTTCGCCGCCAATCACATGTGGCGTAAGCCCGGGCAGGTGATCGACCTCCATGGCCTGCAGCAGGTCCTCTGGCCGATCCACTGCGTGCAGGAAACGTGGGGGTCGGAATTTGTAGCCGACCTGAATGTCGATGGCATCGACAAAGTTTTCCGCAAGGGGACGGATCCGGAGATCGATAGCTATTCCGGATTCTTCGATAACGGCCACCGGAAGGCTACCGGCCTGGCGGATTGGCTGCGGGACCGGGGGATCAAAAATCTTCACGTGATGGGAGTAGCCCTTGATTACTGTGTCAAGTTCACCGTGCTGGATGGCCTCCGGGAAGGGTTTGGCGTCACGTTGCTGGAAGCGGGTACGCGGCCCGTAGAGCTGCAGCCCGGGGACGGGCAGGCCGCGGTGAGGGAGATGGTGGCCGCGGGGGCGGTGGTGGTGTAGACATCGGATGTGGCAGGTCTGCCTTTTTGTCAGACATCGGATGTTGATCGTAACTTTGGTGGGGCAGGAAAGCGTCGGATTGGTACCAATTTATCGTTCGGTCAAGAAATACTGGCTAAGGAGGGATTTCGATGTGAAGAAGTCATCTGCCACATCCGATGTCTGAATTTTTGGCAGCACTGCCACATCCGATGTTTATCGGGCTAACTAACCGTACTTTAATCCCCGAAACAGTCGATTATGAAAAAGCCACTAACCATCGCATGCCTCGGTATGCTACTGTACAGTTGCGGCTCCGAGCCAACCGATACGACGCCGGTGTCAGGTTCCGTAGAACAGCAAACCACAGAAGCCCCGAGCTACGAAGCCGATCCCCAACCCGTCGCGAAGCAAGAGGTAGCCACCTTAGCGGTAGGTAGCGCCGCGCCGTATTTTAACCTACCCGGCGCCGACGGAGAAATGCATACGCTCGCCGACTACGCGGACGCCAAAGTTATTGTGTTGGCTTTTACCGCTAATCACTGTCCCACCGCCCAGGCTTACGAGCAACGCCTGATAGATTTTCAGCAGGACTACCAGGACAACGGCGTCCAAGTAATAGCTATCAGCCCGAACAGTCCACTCGGCCTACTTTACGAAGAGTTGGGTTATACCGATCTGAATGATGACTACGATCAAATGGAAGTACGCGCCGACTACGCCGGTTTCAACTTTCCTTATCTCTACGACGGTGACGATCACAGCGCTTCCCTTCAATACGGGCCCGTAGCGACGCCCCACGTCTTCATCCTTGATGCAGAGCGTACACTACGCTACTCCGGACGTATCGACGAGAGCGAGCGACCCGGTACCGCCAACGCGGAAGACTTACGTGCTGCCACCGATGCCTTGCTGGCCGGTGAGGCCATCAGCGATCCCACTACGCCAACCTTTGGGTGCTCCACCAAGTGGGCCTGGAAAACCGAATACAATGAACAGTCAGAGGCGAACTGGCAAGCCCGCCCGGTCACCCTCGATATGGCTGACCCGGAAAAGGTACGGGAGCTGGTAGCCAATAACGATAGTGATAAACTTCGACTCATCAACGTATGGGCCACCTGGTGCGGTCCCTGCGTGATGGAGTATCCGGAATTTATCAAGCTACAGCGCATGTACGGGGCACGAGATTTCGAGTTCGTTTCCATCTCGGCAGATAAGCCCGATAAGGAGGACCGAGCACTCGCTTTCCTCGAGAAAGTCCACTCTGGAGTAGACAACTACCTCTATACCGGGGAAAATATTTACGGTCTGGTTGAGGCTTTGGATACTTCCTGGAATGGTTCCCTTCCCTATACCATTCTGGTAGAGCCGGGAGGGGAGGTCGTATACAGCCACCAGGCGGAGGTGGACTTTCTTGAACTGAAACGGGCCATTGTCGAGCATGAGATGATGGGGCGCGTGTATTAGCCTCTCCCGGCTCCCGTACATTGCGTACCTTTGCGGCCTCTAAGCGGAACCCTATGAAAACCAGAACGCTACGGTCGGATAAAGTCAATGTCATCACCCTGGGGTGTTCCAAGAATCTGGTGGATTCGGAAAACATCATTACCCAGCTTCAAGCCAATGACTATGAGGTCCGCCACGACAGTAACGAGGAGGCCAACGTGGTCATCGTCAACACCTGTGGCTTTATCGATCTGGCCAAGGAAGAGAGCATCAACACGATCCTGGATTACGCCGACCGGAAGTCCCGGGGAGAGATCGAGCGTCTCTACGTGACCGGTTGCCTGAGCCAGCGCTATAAGGATAATCTGGAAGCGGAAATACCCGAAGTAGATGACTTCTTCGGTACGATGGAGTTGCCGGGCCTGCTAAGCAGACTGGAGGCCGACTATAAGCACGATCTGATCGGCGAGCGATTCATCACCACCCCCGAGCACTATGCCTACCTGAAGATCAGTGAAGGATGCAACCGCACCTGTTCCTTTTGCGCCATCCCCCTCATGCGGGGCGACCACGTCAGCCGACCGATGGAGGAACTGGTTCGCCAGGCCGAGCACTTCGCCCGAAACGGCGTAAAGGAGCTGATGCTAATCGCCCAGGAGCTTACCTATTACGGCCTCGACCTCTACAAAAAGCGCCAGTTGCCCGAACTGCTGGAAGCGCTCGCGGCGGTCGAAGGGATTCAGTGGATACGGCTACACTATGCCTACCCCTCGAAGTTTCCCCGCGAAATCTTCGATGTAATGAAGGCGCAACCTAAAGTCTGTAACTACCTGGATATTCCGCTACAGCACGGATCGGATGCGGTACTGCAACGTATGCGGCGGCAGATTACCCGGCAGGAAACGACCGATTTGATCAACCACGCCCGCACGGTGGTACCAGACATCGCCATTCGGACCACCTTCCTCGTGGGCTATCCCGGTGAAACGGAAGCGGAGTTTGCGGAGATGTGCGATTTTGTACGCGAAATGCGATTCGAACGACTGGGGGTCTTTCAGTATTCCCACGAGGAAGACACACGGGCGCACGAAGTCGAGGATGACGTACCCGCCGAAGTGAAAGCGGAGCGCGCGGAACGCTTGATGGAAATTCAACGGACCATCAGCCTCGAACTCAACGAACAGCGGATTGGACGTGAAGTCAAAGTTCTGATCGACCGTAAGGACGGCGACCACTACGTTGGCCGGACGGAATACGATAGCCCCGACGTGGACAATGAAGTCCACCTGGATGCCAACGCCGCATACCTGCGCACGGGCGATATGGTGATTGCCCGGGTCAAGGATGCCACCGAATATGATTTAATCGCCGAACTGGTTGCGGGCTAACCGGGCGTCCATTACTTTTGCCCTCGCTCCGGAAACGACCGGACGTACTGGCCGCTATGGCGGAATTGGTAGACGCGCTGGATTCAAAATCCAGTTCCTTCGGGAGTGTGGGTTCGATTCCCACTGGCGGTACGAACCGGGACAAAAAAGTTTGTCCCAATGTTGCAAATAAAGATCGGCCGTATATCTTTGCGGCCCCTTACCGGGGTAACCCTTCAAGCCGGAGTGGTGAAACTGGTAGACACGCACGTTTCAGAGGCGTGTGCTTTTGCGAGCGTGGGGGTTCGACTCCCCCCTCCGGCACAGAACTTCCTAGTTCTACCTTAGCCTCGATCCATCACCGGGTCGGGGCTTTTTTATTGTCTATTGCGGGCGCCGCTCCTCCCCGTTAACCCGCATCACGAAAGCATCCTCCGTATACCGGGCACGAATCTCCCGCAACACTTGCCGTAGCCGTCCTTCATCCCGGTAGTTCACCTCGATTCCCAGGCGGGTGTTACGGCCTATGGACTCCGTAAAGGGCGTGTATCCGGCCTCCGTTAGTCGCCGTACCTGTTTATCTACGTTGCGCTGACGCGCGTAGAGGCCGATGGCGATGATGGCGGTGTTGGACCCCGTGGTGGCGGTCGTCGCTTGGGTGGCGTCACTGGAGGTTAGGGGTTCCTGCCGTTCCCCCAGAATCGGTGGTGTCTCGGGCTGAACGCGGTTGGCGTCGATGGCGGCAGGCCGCTTTCGATCGGTAGCAGGGGGGGTAACGCGTTCGCGGGCCGGTGCCGCTTCATCGTCGCTAACAAACTGATCGCTGATGGCACCTCCCAGCAAGAATACGAGGTACAGTAGGAATAGCAATCCGGCGAGTCCGCCGGCATACCAGAGCCCGCCCCCGTACCGGTGCTGCCAACCGGATGGAGCCGGTACTACCTCCTGGCGGCGTGCAGGATCCGGGGCTTGGGTGGGGGCATTTGTCTTCTCCTTGCGCACGATTGGTTTGACGTCAATAGCGGGGAGACCGAAGGAGGCTTTGCTGAAGTTGCCCGGTCCGGCGGAAAAGCGGACTTCCCCGCTTTGGTGTTTGTACAACTTGCCAATACCGTCGAGCAGAACGGTGCGGCCGGCATCCAGGCTGTCGCGGGTCTGCCGCACGAAGGCTTCGGCATCGTCGGGCCCGATTTCACGGCGCAGACGGCCGTCATCTACCACCAGATTGACATTGAAGGCGACGCGGGCGCAGGGGGCGGCGGCCTTACCTTCCATCAGACTGACCATGGCGGGCTGTTCAACCACCAATAAAGTTCCGATACCGGGCAAGCAAACCCTGCCTTCCTCCATAAGAAGGGAGCGCAAAGATGTAGTCACGGCTGAGTGCATGCCGCAAAGTTAGGCCTTTGCCTTTACTAATTATAGCTGGGCTCCTCTCGCATACCGGCAATGACACTGAAGGTGTTTCCCTTGTTGTGCATCACCTGTGACCAGAGCTTCTCGGGCTGGCTCTTAAATAGATAGTTCGGGTACATGGTCGCGGTGACCCAGCTTCCCCCTTCCAGTTCTTCCTGCAGTTGCCGTTCGGACCAGCCGCTGTAACCCACGAAAAAGCGGATATCCTTGGGGGTGATCAGTTGTTGATCGATCAGGATCTTGAGCTTTTCGTAATCGCCTCCCCAATAGATCCCCTTAACTACCTCATCACTGCCCTCCAGAATATCGCCCTTGTTATGTAAGTAGTGTACCGTATCGGTACCCACCGGCCCCCCGAAGTAAACCGGCGCGTCGAAATCCGGAAAATCCTTGACCAGTTCGTCCACCCGCATGTTCACCTTATGGTTGATGATGAAGCCCAGGCTTCCTTCATCATTGTGTTCCACCAGGAGGATGGTACTGCGTTTGAAGTTTTGATCCAGCATAAACGGCTCGGCTAAGAGAATGGTACCGTTGCGAATTTCATCAGGCATGCCGCGGGAGTTTCTTGTCTTTAAAGCAGATGTAACCGGTCGTGGTTGAGTAATTTTTGGCCTCCCCACCATTTTGTCGTCAAAATCGCCCCCGGTCAGCCAGGTACCGTAGCCGGGAATTGTCCTACCCCTACCTTTGCACTATGGAAAAACTGATGCGTCACCACTGGTGGAAAGTTGCCAGCGTGCTCATCCTCGTTTACGCGCTGGTGGCTGGCCTGCTGGTGCCCTTAAAGCCCAACCTGCTCTCGGTATCTCCCAACGCCGCCACGCTTGGGCAGACGCAATCCCTCGAGCTGGTAGGGTACAATACCCGGTTCCTGGCCGACGAAGGGAATACGCGGGCCTGGTTAAACTACGGTGAAGGGTATGCCCTCGAGGCCACCCGAGTGGACGTCCTGGACGACCGGCGCGTCACGGTATTTTTCGATGTGCCAGATCACCTACCCACCGACCGGGCGGAAAACAAGAAGCTCTCCCTCATCGTGAGCGGTCCGGAGAGCGGCGCCTTCGTCTCTCCGGATGTGGTGGTGGTGCGCCAGGAAACCCCGCCGGGTGATTTGGAGACCACACGCCAGGACTGGCAACGGACCGCGATGCAAAAGGGCGACCTCACCGCCTTCGCGGGTATGTCGTTTCCCTACCGTAGCCTGCTATCCGAAACCATCCGGAATACCTACTTTCACGTGAGCCTCTGGTTCGCCATGATGTTTCTCTTTATCGCGGCGGTAGTCTACTCGATCAAATACCTGCGGCGGAAGGGCAAGCAGGAGCGGGCGGAGATCCCCGATGTCACATCCCTGACCGACCTGAGCCGGCTGGAAAGGGCCGATACGTGGGCACTGGTGTTTACCGGGGTAGGCATGCTCTTCGGTATACTTGGCCTGCTCACCGGAGCCGTTTGGGCCAAATACACCTGGGGCAGCTTCTGGAATTGGGATATCAAACAATTCACCACGCTCATAGCTCTGCTTATCTACGGCGGCTACTTTGTCCTTCGTGGCGCATTCCCGGATCCCGAACGCCGGGCACGCCTGGCGGCGGTGTATAACATCTTCGCCTTCGCCTGTCTCATCCCGTTGATCTACATCCTTCCCCGCCTGAGTACTACCAGCCTGCATCCCGGTGCGGAAGGTAATCCGGCGATGGGCGGTGAAGACCTGGACAACACCATGCGAATGGTCTTTTACCCTACTATCATCGGATGGACATTATTTGGCGGTTGGATGGCCGGCGTAGCCTACCGGACCCGCCTGCTCGCTGAGCGTACCCTCCGCCGGCAGGAAGCCTCATAATCTACCAGTATGCGCGGAATCTTCCTTGTCTGCTCCCTGCTATGCCTACCGGTATCGGCCGAAGCCCAGCGGATCGCAACGGAATTGATCTGTGCCTGGCATTCCACTACGCCCGTTGCTAAACAGCGCGCCGTACCCACTTCAGTCGCCACCGAGATCGCCGACGGTATCGTGCTGCTGCGCTTCCAGGATAGCCTGGACGCCAGCCGGGCGATCGTTTCTTTAGCCAAGGATTCTCGGGTTGCGGCCGTTCAGTACAACTACTTGGTTGGATTCCGGCGAGTACCGAACGACCCCCAGTATTTTCGGCAGACGAATATGCAGCGTTCCGGCTTCGAAGGTGCCTGGGCCCTGGCCACCGGCGGGCAAACCCCGGAAGGCGTCCCGATTGTCACGGCCATACTGGATGCGGGATTTGATACGAGTCACGAAGACCTCGTACCCAATCTATGGCGCAACCGGGAGGAGATACCGGGGGACGGAATAGATAACGATGCCAACGGCTACGTCGACGACGTGACGGGTTGGAATTTCGTCAACGATTCGCCCAACCATCCACCAAACAATCACGGAACCGCCGTGGCCGGTTTGCTTGGTGCCCGGGGTGACAACGGCGTCGGCGTAAGTGGGACCAACTGGGATGCCCAATTGATGCTCTTCACCATTTCCAACGTAGCGGATATCATTGAGGCCTACCAGTACATCATTGATCAGCGAACCC
>JBASAV010000362.1:0-1701 GCA_049650785.1 Lewinella sp.
CTGGCGTTCCCGCGTATTGCTTTTTTGGCCCAGCGCGGTACGGATCGAATCTATACTTTGCCGGACGTAGCCCGTAAGGTCTGCCACGGCTGCCAAACCCTCTCCCCGCACATCGAAACGGCGGGCACCGGGTCCGGAAAAGGTGCGGCTCTGGCGTCCACCATTCCCGGAGTAGTTCAGGCTTATGCCGCCGTCAGCGCCACCCGTAGGCCAGAGATGATCCAGGTAGGCGACGCGGGCAACGTAAGGCAGGATCTCCCGTTCGTAGCTCCGCCGTAATTGCCGCACCGGCCCGAGGAGACTATCCCGCAACCCGGTAACGGCGGCCCGCAGATAGGCTACCTCCGGATCGGCATTCTGCACCACCGACAACGACGTATTGGCTAGCAACGCGCGGCTGATGGTATCGACCTCCCGCAAATGGGTATCGATCGATTCCAGCTGGGCGACCTCTTTACGCGATAACGGGCTCACCGGCAGGCGCACCCGGAACAGCGGGCGACCGGCCTCCCCACCCAGGGCGCGGATGGCCTGGAAAGTCCGGGCGTAAGCCTCGGCGTTGGTGGTCAGTAGATTGACGACGGGATTATTATCCAGCGCACCCGCCTGCCCCTGCAGTTGTAGCTGAATGGAAAGCCAGTTGAGGTAGCGGGCATCCAGGTCGACCATTTCCGTCTTACCGGACAACAGTGGTAACAGGGCCACCGTATCCTGACTTGCTTCGGGATCATTGACGATGTGGAGTAGCTGCCCCTCATCGAAGGTCCATACCTGGGCGGTTTCCAGGTCATTGTACAGGGTCCAGGCGTCTTCGGCCACCCCGTCGCGTTGTATCCGTCCGAGGAGTACGGCGGTGCCGGATTCCAGCCGGAAGGATTGGCGGGCGATGCCATCCTGAAAATTTACTTCGCTCCGTAGCACGACGCCCACCGTGTCGGAATCCTCGACCCGGTGGATCGTTTGCGTCCAGATGCTGTCGGGCTCGCCATTTAGCAAGCGGCCGGTCGCCCGATGGCGCGTACCGTCTACCCCGAGGTGGTATTGTCCATCCTGGAAAGCTGCCGAACTACCCAGTTCGTAATCACCGAAGGAGAAGTTCCAGCGACCTACCGGTTCATCCCGTTCGAACTGCCCCGTGAAGGTGAAGGGCCGGTCGCTACCGGAGAGCAGGGCACGGGCGTCGGCACCGCTGAAGGTGAAGTTGCCGGTGCGCACCGTATCGCGACGGCGGAGCTCGTATTCGTATTCGGCATCCCCGGCAAACTCACCGGTCCCGTAGGCACCGGAGTAGGTGCGGCGGTTCCCCGTCTGCGCAAGGAGCGTACCGGCCCCTAAGAGGACGACGAAGTACAAAAAGTAGGTTCGCGTTGAGAGAGTCAAACGCAAAATGTTTCGTGAGTTGATTAAGCTAGACAGAATGGTACCGGTAACCCGGCGTGTTGTTCAAAAGGACAACGGGTTTTTGCTGGTCCGCCGGCTGCTGGTCCGCCGGGTGCTGGTCCGCCGAGCCCCCGAAAAAGCATGCCCCTTGTAAGTAAGTCTACGGCTCGTCTGCCCAGCTCCTTCAAGCCCCCGACCCGTCGGCAGATTGCTATGACTTATCCAAAGCGGAAGTATAGTTTATTTGATAATCTTCTTCATTCTTTACGCAGGCGTAGATCGTACGGCAGAGTTTGTTTCTCAGCGCATTGAGCACCTGAA
>JBASAV010000363.1:0-6349 GCA_049650785.1 Lewinella sp.
CGGCTGGAAGAAAAAGAAGACCGTTACTTACGCCTGTACGCGGAGTTTGATAATTATAAGCGTCGTACCCACCGGGAACGTCTGGAGATGATGGACACCGCCGGTAGTAAGACGATGAAGTCACTGCTGCCCGTCTTGGACGACTTCGACCGCGCCGCCCAGCTCGCCGAAAAGGACGAGCAAACCGCGGAGATATGGAATAACGGCATCGGACTCGTTCATAAGAAACTGATCTCCGCCCTGGCTTCCCAGGGACTGAAATCTATGGACAGTACCGGTAAGGAATACAATTCCGATCTCTACGAAGCAGTTACGGAGATACCCAACCCCGAAATGAGTGGCAAGGTAGTCGACACGATCGAGCGCGGCTACACCCTCAACGGACGCATTATTCGCCACGCTAAGGTGGTAGTGGGTAAGTAGGCCACGGCCCTGCCCAACACAATTTAAGAGCATAGCCAAATGGCAAGAGATTATTACGAGGTACTTGGTGTTCCTAAAAACGCCGATGCCGATACCCTGAAGAAAAGCTACCGAAAACTAGCCATGAAGTACCACCCGGACCGCAATCCGGGGGACGCGGCGGCCGAGGAGAAATTCAAAGAAGCTGCCGAAGCATACGATGTCCTGAACGATAGCGACAAACGCGCACGCTACGACCGCTTCGGACACGCCGGCGTCAACGGACAGCCTGGATTCGGTGGCGGACCCGGCGGTATGACGATGGAGGACATCATGTCCCAGTTTGGCGATATGTTCGGCGACGGCGGCGGGGCCTTCGGATCCTTTTTCGGCGGCGGAGCCGGGGGCGGTGCCCGTCGGCAGCCCCGGGGCGAGCGTGGGTCGAACCTGCGCATCAAAGTTCCCCTGACGCTGGAAGAAATTGCCGAGGGCGTAGCGAAACGTATCAAGGTGAAACGCCAGAAGGTGTGTGACGTCTGTGAGGGTAGCGGCGCCAAAGATGCCAGCAGCGTAGAAACCTGCCGTACCTGTGCTGGTGCCGGAGTGGTTCGCCAAGTGCGGTCCACCTTCATCGGTCAGATGGCTACGACCACTACCTGCCCCACCTGTTCGGGAACGGGTACCCAAATTAAAGCCACCTGTACCAATTGTAAGGGCGACGGTCGCGTCTACGGTGAAGACACCATCGAGGTTAATATTCCCGCCGGTGTCGAAGAAGGTATGCAGCTCAGTATGCGCGGCAAGGGTAATGCCGGTCGCCGGGGCGGCCCTCCCGGAGACCTGCTGATCAATGTGCAGGAAAAACCGCACGACGAACTGCAGCGCGACGGCCAGAAACTCATTTACGACCTGTATCTGAACTTCGCCGATGCGGCGCTGGGTACCTCGGTGGAGGTTCCGACGATTGCCGGCCGGGTGAAGATTAAAGTTCCCGCCGGCACCCAGTCCGGAAAGATATTCCGCCTGCGGGGCAAGGGGCTACCCGCATTACAGAGTCACCACCGCGGCGATCAACTCATCCACGTCAACCTCTGGACGCCCAAGAAGCTTACCCGGGAGGAAACCGAACTGCTCGAGCGTATGCGGGGCATGGAGAATTTCGATCCGAAGCTGGAAAAAGGGGATAAGGGTTTCTTCGAGCGTATGAAGGAGTACTTTTCGTGAGAAATTGGTTGCCACTAAGTGTTTGTGTCCTGCTCTTCGCCTCCTGCGGATCGGATATCGTTTACCAGGACAGTCAGGAATTCGGTTCCGACGGTTGGGCCTACGCCGACAGCGTAGCCTTCCAGTTTCCGGTAGAGGATACGACATCTACTTATGATCTGGTACTGACGGTCGATCACACGCAGGACTTCGCATCACAGAATTTTTACGTTCATCTGAATACCCATCTACCGGGGGGGACGGTCCTGCAGCAGCCCCTGTCCCTGGAACTCGCGGACAAGTTCGGAGAGTGGTACGGAGACTGTGACTCAGGAGGATGTGCTACCGATATTTCGCTTCAGGAGGGCACTCAGTTCACACAGACGGGTGCGCACAGGCTGGTAGTCAGTCAATTTTCCAGGGAGGATCCCTTACCGGAAATTACCGGTCTCCGCTTTCGTATTGTGAAGCGGTAACCTAGCCCAGATAGCTACGGAGCAAGTTCTTATTCCGGCTACGACGCAGACGCCGGATGGCCCGTTCTTTGATCTGTCGCACGCGTTCACGGGTCAGATCGAAACGATCGCCAATTTCTTCCAGATTGAGTTGCTCCTCACCGTCCAGTCCGAAGTAAGCCGCCAATACGGCGCGTTCCCTCGGAGCCAGCAGATTAAGATTAGCCACTACTTCCTTACTGAGGGATTCGCCCATGACCTTCAGGTCAGGGTTCGAACCTTCATCGTTGGGTAAGGTGTCCAGCATCGTAATGTCGCTGTCATCGCCCGCCACGGGGGCATCAAAGGAGAGATGCCGCATACGGCCACGCATGGCCCGGTCGACGTCTGCCACGGAAATCTGCAGGATCTCAGCGAGTTCTTCGGGTTCGGGGTCGCGTTCGAATTCCTGTTGAAAGCTCGCGATGGCTTCCGTGACTTTGGTGTAACCCGCCGCTTTATTGTTGGGCATACGTACCAGGCGGCTGTACTCTACAATCGCCTGCATGATGCTTTGGCGAATCCACCAAACGGCATAGGAGATGAACTTGAAGCCCCGGGTTTCATCGAAGCGCTTGGCGGCCTTGATGAGGCCGACGTTGCCCTCGTTGATCAGGTCGGACAAACTGAGCCCCTGGTTTTGGTATTGCTTCGCTACGGATACGACGAAGCGCAGATTGGCTTTGGTGAGTCTTTCGAGCGCCAGTTGGTCACCCTGTCGAATGCGCCCGGCCAATTCTGCCTCGTCCTCCGGGGTCAACAGATCGATCTTACCGATATCGGTCAGATACTTTTCCAGGGCGATGCTCTCGCGGCTGGTAATCTTGTTGCTGATTTTTAACTGACGCATTCTAATCTACCTTTTCAAACCCAAATACATTTAGTGGCTAAAAGCGAGTCCTAATATATGAAACTTTACCCAGGCATTTGGGTAATGCGTCAGATATAGCTATTCGTTACGGATGGGCCCATTTTAATTCGGCTACTCCATCCGGTTAACTTTGCCCGCTTATGACCGTTTCCGATGCTACAACGTATTCAATGATGCAAGCGCACCCCCATGGCTAGTAAACTGTACAGTATTTTCTCGTTGAAGTGCCCGACCTGCCACCAGGGCGATCTTTTTCCCACCGGAAGTTTCTCCTTCAGCCAGCCCTTTGCCCAGTATACGCACTGCCCCGCCTGCGGCCAGCCTTACTTTCCGGAACCTGGCTTTTACTACGGTGCGATGTTCATCTCGTATATCGGCTCCGGCTTTTTTTGCCTCGGTGTGGTGATGTTTTTACACTGGATCCTGGACTGGTCGATGCTGGCCTCCTTCGCCGCCCTGATCGGCCTGGTAGCCATTCTTTTCGTGTGGTGGTTCCGGGTCAGTCGCTCGGCTTACCTTAACCTGGTCTTCGGTTATAAGCCCGAAAAAGCCGCCGCCGCTGAGGCCGGCAACCTGAATGTACCCCCACCCACCACCATCAAATCAACCTGATATGGCCCGTAAGGACTATTCCCCCGACAAGCCCGCCGACACCGACAATCCCTTTTCCTCCCTGTCCAAATTAAGTGACCTGCCCGCCGGGCCGGAGAACACGCCGGAGGCGGAAGATGCGGGCGACGAAGGCGCAGGAATTAAGAAAGACGCCCCCCTACGCATATTCCTGGACCGCAAACAGCGCCGCGGTAAGGAAGCAACGATCGTAACGGGTTTCGATGGACCGGATGAAGAACTACAAGCTCTCGGCAAAAAACTGAAGATCGCCTGCGGAGTGGGCGGGTCGGTGAAGGATGGCGAGATCATCGTCCAGGGCAATCAGCGCGACCGGGTTATGGAAGAACTGGTTTATCTGGGCTATACGGACGTCAGGAAAAGTGGGGGGTAGGTTGTTGATTGTCGGTTTTTTAACCTTTCCAGCTCGACTTCAGGCCTACGGTCAGATTGAAAACCGGTCGTCCTTCCGTACTGTCGGGATCGACGGTGAAGTATCCCTGGCGTAAAAACTGAAACTGATCGCCCACCTGCGCCTCCGCTAGTTCGGGTTCTCCCTGTGCCTCTACGGTAACCAGGCTGTTCGGATTGACGAACTCCATAAAATCACGGTCTTCGTGATCCATCGGAGTGGGGTCGGTGAACAGGGGCTCATACATCCTTACCTGCAGGTCGACGGCGGTAGTCGCGTTCACCCAGTGCAGGGTACCCTTAGCCTTTACGCCGCTGGTGTCCTCCCCGGACTTTGAGTCGGGATAGTACTTGCAGTTGATTTGCGTAACGTTACCGTCGGCATCTTCCTCGTGCCCCTCACAGTGAATGATGTAGGCGCTTTTCAGGCGTACGTCCTTCCCCGGCGCGAGGCGATAGTACTTGCGATTCTGCGGTTCCTTGCGAAAATCCGAGCGCTCCACGTACAGCTCTCTGCTGAAGGGTAGCTCACGATTGCCCGCGGATTCGTCTTCGGGATTATTCTCCGTTTCGAGCATTTCCGTCTGGCCATCCGGATAATTCGTGATGACCAACTTTACCGGTTCAAGTACGGCCATGTAGCGGGGCGCGTCTCGGTTGAGGACTTCCCGCACCTTGAAGTCCAGCAGATCCAGTGTTTGCTGATTGTCGCGGCGGGTGACACCGGTATCGAGGCAGAAATTGCGGATGGCTTCGGCGGGATACCCCTTCCGCCGTAGTCCGGCGAGGGTGCTCATACGCGGGTCGTCCCAATCCGTTACGATACCCTCTTCGATGAGTAGCTTCAGTTTGCGCTTGGAGGTAATGAAGTAGTCTACGTTCATCCGCGCAAACTCGATCTGACGGCTCGGGAAAATTTCCAAAGCTTCAATGAGCCAGTTATAGAGATCACGGTGGTGACGGAATTCCAGACTACACAGCGAATGGGTAATCTCTTCCAGCGAGTCACTCTGTCCGTGCGCGAAATCGTAGAGCGGATAGATACACCACTTATCCCCGGTCCGGTGGTGGGATTCGTGCTTGATGCGGTACAGGACCGGATCCCGAAGCAGGAGATTAGGATGCGCCATATCGATTTTGGCGCGAAGCACGCGCGATCCATCGGCAAACTCTCCGGCCCGCATCCGCTCGAAAAGGTCGTGGTTCTCTTCCGGGCTGCGATCGCGAAACGGACTATTGGTGCCCGGGACGCCAATGTCTCCCTTCTGAGCCTCAATGTCCGCCGCGCTAGACTCGTCCACGTAGGCAAAGCCTTTATCTATGAGGCGAAGCGCTAGCGTATACAGATCGTCGAAATAGTCGGATGCGTAGCGGGTATCGCCTTCCCACTCGTAGCCGAGCCACCGGATATCGTTCTGGATATTATCAACGAACAGCGTTTCCTCGGTACTTGGGTTGGTATCGTCCATCCGCAGATTGGTCTTTCCCCCGTATTTCTTGGCTGTCTCGAAGTTGATGACGATCGCCTTGGCGTGGCCGATATGCAGATAGCCATTGGGTTCCGGTGGGAAGCGGGTATGGATGCGACCTTCGTGCTTGCCGTGATCGAGATCTTCTACGATGATTTCCTCGATGAAGTTGTCGGCTTTCCTGGTGACGGTTGACATACTGGTAAACTTTGGGGGGTAACACTACGGTAAAGCGCGAAGTTACGGCATCACCGCCGGGCCGCACCTACCCACCTATTTCCAACCTTCCTTTTCGAGCCGGTTGTACTTTTCCTCCACGCTTGCCCGCAGCGTTTCCTGGTATTCCACCAGGCGTTGGCGGATGGCTTCGTCTTGTGCACCCAGGATGCGAGCGGCCAGCAATCCCGCGTTCTTCGCGCCGTCCAGGGCTACGGTGGCTACGGGTATACCGCCTGGCATCTGCAGGATGGATAACACCGAATCCCAGCCGTCTATGCTGTTGCGGCTCTTGATCGGTACGCCGATCACGGGAAGTGGGGTCAGGCTGGCGACCATACCGGGTAGATGGGCAGCGCCTCCCGCCCCCGCGATGATGACATTTATCCCGCGCTCCGCCGCCCCCTTTGCGTAGGTAAAAAGACGGTCGGGCGTGCGATGGGCGGAAACAACGGTCACCTCCAGGGGAATTTGTAAGCCTTCCAGTACTTCGGCGGCCTGCCGCATAATGGGTAGGTCCGAATCCGAACCCATAATGATGGATACCATAGTCGTGCTTTTGGCCGGCAAGGTAAGCCACGATCAGGTGCTTGGCGGAATGGCTACTCTCCGATCCGCTCGGTAGCGTCCTCGATACCGGTTTTACGGCTGCGGCTTTTCACCTTCTGGTTACC
>JBASAV010000364.1:0-3658 GCA_049650785.1 Lewinella sp.
GCCCCACGAGGTGCGGCGGCGCAACTACATCTTCGACGTGATCCGGAAGTATTTCCATCGCTACGGCTACCAGCCCATCGAGACGCCCGTGATGGAAAACCTGTCGACCCTCACCGGGAAGTACGGCGAGGAAGGCGATCGGCTGCTCTTCAAAGTGCTCAACAACGGCGACTTTCTCCGCAAGGCCGATACCGATCAACTGGCCGCCCAGGATAGCGACGCGGTCCTCCCGCAGATCTCCAAACGCGGACTCCGCTACGACCTCACCGTGCCCTTCGCCCGCTACGTGGTCATGCATCAGAACGACCTCGCCTTCCCCTTCAAGCGCTACGCCATCGCCCCCGTATGGCGGGCCGACCGGCCGCAGAAGGGCCGCTACAACGAGTTCTACCAGTGTGATGCCGATGTGGTGGGGTCCGATTCGTTACTCTACGAGGCCGAATTGACCCAGCTCCTGGATAGCGTCTTCGCCGAACTGGGCCTGAAGGCCGTCATCCGGCTCAATAACCGGAAGATCCTCGCCGGCCTGGCCGAGATCGCCGGCCACCAGGACCGGATGATGGACATCACCATCGCCATCGATAAGCTCGATAAGATCGGAGAAGCCGGCGTTGAGAAAGAACTGCGAGAGCGGGGCGTAGACGACGAAGCCATCGGCACCATTAAACAGTTTCTGGGGGTCACCAGTCTGGAACGGGTAGCGCCCCTTCTGGAACGTAGTGAGATCGGTCGGCAGGGCATCGAAGAACTGCAGTCGGTATTCGACACGATCGGCCAAACCACCAATAAGGTCGAATTCGACGTCACCCTGGCCCGCGGTCTCAATTACTACACGGGTTGCATCTACGAGGTAGCCGTGGACACCGACGCGCATCCCAAGATCAAGATGGGCAGCATCGCCGGGGGCGGCCGCTACGCCGATCTGACCGGCATCTTCGGGGGGCGCGATCTGCCGGGTGTCGGCATCAGCTTCGGGGCCGAACGCATCTACGACGTACTCGAAGAACTCGATCTCTTCCCCGCCGATGCCAGCGAAGACCTGGAGTACTTACTACTCTGCCTCGACGACGCGAGTCTCGCCCACGGATTCGAATTGGTCGGCAAACTCCGCCAATCCGGTCGCCACGCCGATCTCTATCCCTCGGCCGCCAAGCTCGGCAAGATGATGAAGTACGCCGATCAGCGCAATGCGCCAAAGGTCATCATCATCGGCAGTGAGGAGGTGAAGACGGGGCAGTATTCGGTGAAGACCATGAAAACGGGAGAGCAGGAGACTAAATCACTCAGCGATTTAGTCTCGTAGGATATAGGTGATAGAAAATAGGCTATAGGGTAGCGTATCGCCAACCCTATAGCCTATCACCTAAGTTCTAAGACCTGATACTACTCCCGGTAACCAACCTTGCCCCCGGACTCCAGCTCCAGCATATCGTGGACGATGTTCACCGCCTCGCGGATGTACACGTCTTTGCTGACATTCTGCTTGAAGTCGTTGTTGCGGGCGGTCTTGCTCTCGTCTTCCAGGATGGGATCCAGGTCGGCAACGAGGTTGCCGACGCCGGGGTTAACTACTTCGTCGAAGAGATCTTCGTACGCTTCGGCTTCCTCCTGGGCGGTACGCTGTAGCTCAGCGTAATCCGTAAGGGCCAGGGGGTAGGTGTCGCGATCCCGCTGGCGCTTGATCCGCTTGGCGTTCTCGGCGATGCGGCCGAAGGTAGGACTGGCGGCGATGCGCACCGCGCTACGTTCCTTCAGGTCGTCCATGTGGCGGATGCGGTAGACCTCCTGCTGGTACTTAGCGGGCTCGATCTCGGTCCAGGCGAGGGGCGAGTTTTGCTCCTTCTCGCCGGTTTCCAGGAGGGAGCGGCTGTTGGGCAGTACGATATCGGGCACTACGCCGCGTAGCTGGGTAGAGCCACCGTTGATGCGGTAGAATTTCTGCATGGTCAGCTTGACGGTACCGAGCGGCTTGATGTCGTCGAAACCGCTGATGGTCTGGTCCATGTCGATGAAGCGTTGAACCGTTCCCTTACCGAAGGTCGAGTTGCTGCCGACAATGACGGCACGACCGTAGTCCTGCAGGGCGGCGGCCAGGATCTCACTGGCGCTGGCGCTGTATTCGTTCACGAGGACGACCAACGGGCCGTCGTACTGGACGCGGCGGTCCTTATCTTTCAACACTTCGGTCTTGCTGCGGCGATCGGCCACCTGAACGACCGGGCCTTCGGGGATGAAGAAGCCGGTCATGTCGACCACGTCGCGGAGCGATCCGCCACCGTTGTTCCGGAGATCGAGGACGATACCGTCGACGTTCTGTTCCTTCATTTTGTCGAGCTCGGCCTCCACGTCTTTGGCACTGAAGCGGCCGTCGTCGTTCTGGAAGTCTGCGTAAAAGCTGGGTAGCAGGATGTAACCGACTTTGTCGCCGGTCTCCTCGTCGTCGATGATGAGCGACTTGGCGTACGTCTCATCGATGATAATGATGTCACGCTCGATACCGATATTCTGAATCGTACCGTCGGGTTTCTTGACCTTGAGGTGGACCATGGTGCCCTTCTTGCCGCGGATCTTATCGACCACGTCCTCCAGGACCATGCCCTTGATATCCACGAGTTCTCCTTCTTCCTGGCGGACACCCATGATAATGTCTTCCTCTTCCAGTCGCTTACCCTTCCAGGCGGGGCCACCGACTACGATGGAGGTGACCTTCGTGTATTCGTCGTTCGTTTGCAGGGTAGCGCCGATGCCTTCGAGGCGGCCGCTGAAGCGAATGTCGAAGGATTCCTTGTCCTTGGGACGGAAGTAGCTCGTATGGGGGTCGAAAACGGCGGTCATGGCGTTGAAGAACTGCCCCTGCTTGATGCTGGGCTTCATCTCGCGCATGCGCTTGAACCAATCCTCGTAGCGCTCCAGGATCTTGCCGCGGTACTCGATCTCGAGGGAATCGAGGGAGGGGAACTCCGCACCGGTGGTATCCTGCGCGATGTCGTCCTGCTTATTGACGATCTGGGCGACCAGATCACGCTTGGTGTAATCGAACCAGTACTGCTTCAGCTCGTCGTCGTTGGCTACCCAACCGGAGGTTTCATCGCGGTCGGTAAAATCGCCGTTAGCTTCTAGATCAAAGGGCTCGGACAAGATCTCTTCGTAAAAAGCTTCGGTCTTATCGAGGGAGGCCATCCAGCGCTCCTGGACCAGATCGTAAAAGGTAAACTCACCGGCCATACTCTGATCGTCGATCTCGGTACGGTACTGGCTGAAGGCGTCAAGATCCTCCTGGGTAAAGAATAAACGGGCGCCGTCTACGTCGTTGAGGTACTGATTATACACCCGCTCCGAGAACTCGTCGTCGATCTCTACCGGCTGATAATGGTAGTTCTCCAGATTGGCCAGCATGGTCCGCATGATCACGGACGGGGCATCTCCCGGGGGCGTTGTCAGCACATCCAGGGGACGTACGGCGGCGATAAGCCCAAAAACTAGCAGGAGAGCGGAAAAAAGCAATGGTCCTCTCGACTTCATATATTTTCTATTTGAAACTCCGGTTCGGTCCCCAGGATTGTTGGGCGCCCGCGGAGTTAAGATATTAATGTTTGGCGACGCCGGGTAGTTCAGCCGCTGGAACGGGAGTAGGCTGTTTAACATCACATTAATTATG
>JBASAV010000365.1:0-2998 GCA_049650785.1 Lewinella sp.
TACAGTGAGATTTTCCGGCCCCACGACGGAAGTATTGCGTTAATCGCCATTGCAGCGGCGATACAAATGACCTGTTCGGTTGATTGGTTGAGCGATATCGTTTGCGGTCACGCAACAAGAAATCACCATAGGGATGCACCCGGGCACTTCGGGATCCTACGTGAATCTACTTAGGGGTTGTTCGGTATTGGCGCCAATATACCGACAATCATAATTTTGTAAATACAATTAACCGTAAATTATTCTGATCGGGCAAAATTTTTTATTTGGATAACAAGTGTGAAACCCACGCTTAACAAGCATACAGAACTCGCCGGGCCGGAAGTACCTGGGTTGCGGGTCGTTCCCGTGATGCTTGGCAGGCGAAGGAAATTCCGTGATTTCCCAGACTACTGGAAACGATGGTAAATGAGTGCCCCACGATGAATAGAGAAATCCTTTGGGGACCGAAACCCCGAAGGAGTTTTTGTGCCTCGCCAAGCGGGTATGGTGCTCGTTCAGGTAGATACCCCCTGTTTTCGCAGAAGCATTTTCCTGCGCACCGGCGCAAAATTAAATACCCATACGTTTAGACTGGAAACTTCCTATTACCCAGCGCCCGCCGCAGCAACAACACTTCCTCGATATTCTCCAGATTCAGCACCCCACTGATCCGTCCCATTGCATCGCGTACGAAACAGATCGGGGTAGCGCTACCCCGTAGCTGCTGGTACGCCTTTTGGAGTTCGCTATCGGCGGACAGCTCAAGCAGATCGGGGCGGCGGGCCACCTGACCGATGCGGCCGTCGCGACCGTGTTCCTTCAGTCCTCGGATGAGATCGTCGCGGGTCAGGATACCGGCCGGCTCCCCATCCTCTAACACCACGAAGTCGCGCTCCTGCCCGTCCAGCAGGACCGAAACGGCGTAGTCGAGCGTCTGGTGAACGTTCAGGGCGGTATACTGGTGCATGACGGCGTCCTCGACGTGGTATCCTTCGAGCAGGGCCTGCATGCCCACCGTCCGGTTTTCGCCGCCGGCACCCAGGTAGATGAACAGGCCGATAAAAACCAGCCAGAAATTGCCGAAGAAGCCCAGGAAGACGAACACGATAGCCAGTGCCTGCCCCAGCTTGGCGGCGATGTTGGTGGCTTTGGCGCGGTCGAACTTCATGCTCAGTACGGCCCGCAGCATCCGGCCGCCGTCCATGGGGAAGGCGGGGATGAGGTTAAAGAGCACCAGCAGGATATTGACGCTGAGCAGTCCGATCAGAAAGTTGCGCCCGGTGGGGACGGTGATGGCTTGCAGCGCCTCCTGATCCGGCAGACCACCGGTGACGGAGACGATGATACCCAGGAGGATCGCGATGACGACATTCACCGCCGGACCGGCCGCGGCCACGATCAGTTCTTCCCTGGGATTTTCCGGTAGCCGTTCCAGGTTAGCCACGCCGCCGATCGGCAGCAGTACGATGTTGCGCGTACTGACCCCGTAGCGCCGGGCGGCCAGCGCGTGACCCAATTCGTGTAGTACCACGCAGCCGAAGAGCGCCAGGATAAAGCCCACCCCGGTGAGGCCGTCCGTCAACTCACCCGTCTGGCGGAAGTAGCTGAGGAATACCCAGCCCAGCAGGATGAGGAAGGTCCAGTGGAGTTTGAGATCGATACCGGCAATACGGCCGATGCGGAAGGTCCACGTCATGGTCTGCGGAGCTTGTGCTTATTTCCCGTTCTCGGTGAAGGGACGCAGGTGAAACAATTGGCCATTCTCGGCGTCGGTCAGCACGTAGAGGGTACCATCGGGGGCCTGGGCTACTTCCCGTACCCGGGCACCAATGGTGATCCGTTCCAGGTCCTCGGCCGAATCACCGTTGACGGCAACGCGAATGATGCCACCGGCGGTCAGGCCACCGATAAGGGCATTTCCCTGGAAGGCTTCGAATGCGTCACCGGTGTAGAACACCATGCCCGAGGGGGAAATGGTGGGCGACCACTGGATGGCCGCGTCGGTAAATTCCGGACGGGTCGTCGGATCGGGGATCTTGGTATTATCGTAGTTATCGCCCCAGCTGACTACGGGCCAGCCGTAATTTTCACCGGCCTCTACCTTATTCAGCTCGTCGCCGCCCATGGGGCCCATCTCGGTGACCCATAGGGTTCCGGTAGCCGGATCGACGGCCGCGGCCTGGATGTTACGGTGTCCGTAGGAGTAGATCTCCGGCTTGGAATCGCTCGCTTCGGCGAAGGGATTATCGTCGGGTACGGTGCCGTCCCGGTGCAGGCGTACGATGGTACCGAGGTGATTGGTGAGGTCCTGCGCCGGATCGAACTGATAGCGTTCCCCCATCGTGAAGTAGAGCATATCCTCGCCGGTGAACTCGATGCGTCCGCCGAAGTGCTTACCTCCCTTGAGCTTGTATTCCTGTACGAAGAGCGTCTCAAAGTCCTCGATCCGGTCATCCGCCCACTGGCCGCGTCCGAAGGCGGTGGAAGCGAGCGAATCCTCCCCCATGTGCGCGAAGGACAGGTAGATGTAGCCGTTTTCGGCAAAGTCGGGGTCGAGTGCCACGTCCAGCAGACCACCCTGATCCACGTTATACACTTCCGGGGTGCCCTCCACGGGTTCCGATAGCGTGGAGTCGGCACCTACGATCCGCAGACGGCCCGGGCGCTCCGTAACCAGCATGCGGCCGTCGGGCAGGAAGGCCATCCCCCAGGGGTGCTCGAGACTGTCTACGATCGATACGATCTTGATGGCTCCGGCCTCCGTCAGGGCCTGCCCCTTCTGGGCGGTCACCGACCACGACAGCAGTAAACAGAATAAGGGCAGTAGCAGGTTTTTGGCGCCGGAGCGCAGGAAAAGCGTGTTCATAGCAATCTTTAGTAACCTATGTCCACCCACTCACTCTGGTTCAATAAATCGTGCCCTTTCGGATCACCCGTCGGCCTTCTTGCCGCTGCCGAAACTAAAAAGCCTCTCCCCCCAAACGGGGAGGAGAGGCGTGGCGGTAAACGACCCCAT
>JBASAV010000366.1:0-7540 GCA_049650785.1 Lewinella sp.
GAATACGCCGGTGCCTGCCTCCTCAGTCCCCTGCTGGCGGATGCCTCCTACCGCTTTCAGTTCGATGTGGGATTTGTAACCCAGCAGCAATCGCCACCGATCAATATCTCGTTTTTCGGCACCACGAACTGCGATTACCTGCCGTTTGGATCGGGGAACGAGGCCTTCGGCTGTCCGAGCAATGACCCAAACTGGAAGAAGTTGGGCGAGGTCCGGGTCTCCGGCGGCTTCGGTAACACCTGGGTGAACACCTCCATCGATATTTCCCCCGATGAAAATATCTACGCGATTGCAATCGGACCGGACTGCGCCCCGGTATCCAATTCCGTGAGTACGTACTATTTCTTCGACAACCTGCTGTTAGCGGACCAGGAGCTGTTCGAACTACGCATCGCCGAAACGGCCCATCCGTGTAGTGAGGACTTCACCCTATCGGTACCCGAAAAACCCGACGCCGACTACCAGTGGTACCAGTCGGGCGTGGCTTTGCAGGGGGAGGTCTTCCCGGAGCTGACCCGGCACTACGGCGAGGGAACGTACCAGGTGCGAATCATCGAAGGGGGGACCTGTCGTATTACTACCTCCTATGAGTACGAAGTTCCTGTCTACCGGATTCCCTCGCGCATTGCCATCTGCCAGGATGAATCTTACCTCTTCGGCGACTTAGCGTTGACGGAGTCGGGGTCCTACGTAGATACCTTTAAGAATCAGAACAACTGCGATAGTATCGTAGCCCTGGAATTGCAAGTGATTGGCGCCACTTACGATACCGTTGTGGCCACGGTGCTGGACGGTGAACTATACGAGATAGGCGACTATGGGTTCCGGGCCGCGGGCGATTATCCGCTGACCTTCACTTCCTCGCAGGGGTGTGACAGTCTGGTGCTTCTGAATTTATCGAGTTTCGAGGTATTCATACCGACGGCCTTCAGTCCGAATGGCGATGGTCGCAATGATATTTTCGAGCCCTTCGCTCCGCTCGGCGTGATCGGAGCCGTAAGGATGCGCATCTTCGACCGGTGGGGGAATCTGGTCCACGAGGGCGAGGCGTGGGAAGGCTTGAATCTTCCGCCGGCGGTGTACGTCTATTCGATTACCGTTGATTTTGAAAATGGTACCTCCAAGGGTTTTTATGGGGGGGTTACACTGGTCCGGTAGGGGAGGGATGAAGTGGTGAATTGGTGAATGGTCGAATTACTGAATGGCTGGCGGGATAGGTTCCGCTCAGGTAACATTCCCTCGCCGAAATATCCAAGGTGAAGCTCCTTCGGGTCGAAATGCAACGCTTCCACTCTGCGGCCAGTTAGTCGAGCAGGGCCACCGTTTCAGCCAATCATCAACTCCCGGATTCATCAATTCACTTCTTGCTCCCAACTACCCCCGTTAAAGACTGTTAAGAACTAGATGGATGACCAACCATATGAACGGAGCAATCGTCTTATTACCGTGCTTTGTCTCACGAATTATCAGGCATACCGAATTAATAAAATAGTCCCATGAAAAAATTTCTCTTGATCGTGTTTGTTGCCGTCCTGGGTGGGTTGATCGCTCTCAGTGGCGCCAATTTTCTGGGTTGGGGCAACACCCGCTACGTGGAGGTAGCTAACACCCCTACCAGTTTTACCAACTTTGCCAATGCGCCCAATACCCGCGTGGTGCCCGCGCCATCTGACGGGTTTGTTGTAGCGGCCGACCGTGCCCTGCCGGCCGTTGTACACATTAAAGCTTCCAAGTCGATGGGTAGCCGCGGTACCGTCCAGACGCCCTTCGGTAATGTCGACCCCGACCAGATCCCCGACGCTTTACGCGATCTTCTCGGTAGCCCCCGCGGTGGTGACGGTGGCGAAATGCCCCTCCAGCAGGGTAGCGGCTCCGGAGTGATTGTGAGCAGTGACGGATATATCGTTTCCAACAACCACGTCGTCGCCGACGCCGAGGAGCTCGAAGTCGTGCTAAACGACGAAAGAACCTACACCGCCGAGGTGATCGGTACGGACCCCACCACCGATATCGCCCTGATCAAGATCAACGAGACGGATCTTCCCACCATTAAATTCGCCAACAGTGACGACGTCAAAATTGGCGAGTGGGTGGTAGCCGTGGGTAACCCCTTCAGCCTGACCAGTACCGTGACGGCGGGTATTGTATCCGCGAAGGGACGTAGCATCGACATCGTGCGTCGCAGTGGCGGTGAACTCGCCATCGAGTCCTTCATCCAGACCGATGCCGTCGTCAATCCCGGAAACAGCGGCGGTGCCCTGGTCAACCAGAACGGTGACCTGATCGGCATCAATACGGCCATCAGTAGCCCCACCGGTGTCTTCGCCGGTTACAGCTTCGCAGTGCCCAGTGCCATTGTAAAAAAAGTAGCGGAGGACCTCCGCGAGTACGGTGTGGTTCAGCGCGGTTTGCTCGGTGCCCGCATCCAGCAACTCAACACCGCCAGCGCCGGCAAACTGGACATCGACCGTAACAACGGCGTCTACGTAGCCGAAGTGATGGAAGGCAGCGCCGCCCAAGAAGCGGGTATCCGCAGTGGTGACGTGATCGTTGCCGTGGACGGGATCAAAACCTTCCGCAGCAGCACGTTGCTCGAGCAACTCGGCCGCCGCCGTCCCGGTGACGAAGTGACCATCAGCGTAGACCGCGACGGTGACATGCGGGACTACAAGGTGCGTCTGAAGAATAGCGATGGTACGACCGATGTCATCATGCCCGACGAATCACCCGAAGTGTACGTCGACCTCGGAGCCGACTTCGAGAACCTCGACGAAGATTACGCCCAGGAGCTTAATCTGGAAGGCGGCGTCGCCGTGGCCGAATTGGGCAACGGAATCCTCGCCGAACAGACCCGTGTGCGTCCCGGCTTTATCCTGACGAGGGTCAACGGACGCGCGGTACGAAACGTCGAACAACTACAGCGTCTGCTCGAGGTCAGCGAGGGTGCCGTAACGCTCGAGGGTTTCTATCCCGACAACCGCGACAAGACGGTTAATTACGCGATCGTTAAGTAATCGCGGCAGCTTACCGGACTAATTTCGAATTGCGGGCGGTTCCTTGTCACAAAGGAGCCGCCCGCTTCGTTTATCCCTGTAGTATGAACTGGCTCCTCCTCTTCGCCTGGCTGTTTAGTGCCTCCACCGTAGCTCCCGCGGCCGGAGCGGCGGCTGAAGTGGCCACCCTGGAACTGCGGATCGAGAACATCGCCAGCCACCAGGGGACAATTTGGGTGGGTATTTACGAATCGGAGGACGACTTTCTAAACCGGGAACGCGCCCGATTGATCCACCGATCCGTACGTCATATGGGTAGTACGCAGGTGCTGATCGACGGACTCACCATAAATAAGCGCTACGCCGTGGCCGTCTTTCACGATGTCAACGATAACGGGGACCTCGACACCAACTGGCTTGGGTTACCCGCGGAGCCCTACGCCCTCAGCCGTCCACTCCAGAGCTGGTTTCGCGCGCCGCGTTTTGAGGAGATGAGTTTTGTCTTTCGGCCGGAACACGGACTGCTGCCGCTACGCTTGCGGTAGGCCACGTAATAAACCCGCCCCGAAGAACCGTTAAGCTTTGTATCCCGGATGCGTTAACTTCGCGGCCGCCCTTCAAAGCAGTGTATGAGTATTAAAGTAGGCATTTTCTTCGGCGGCCCTTCCCGGGAGCGTGAGATCTCCTTTGCCGGGGGGCGGACGGTATACGACAACCTGGATAAGTCGCTCTTCGAGCCGGTCCCCATCTTCGTCGATAGTTTTCAGCGGTGGTACCTGCTCGACTGGCAGTACCTCTACCGGGGCAGTATCCGGGATTTTTTCCCGCCCGTGTCCCTGGCGCCGGAAAGCCGCCACGGTTTCCAGGTATACCAGGAAAGCCTGGGCCCTAAGAATGAATTGGAGCTGGAAGAAATGGGCAGCCACGTTGGCCGTCGCATCCGTCGCGAGGAGTTGCCGCAGCTAATCGATATTGCCTTCCTGGCCCTCCACGGCGAATACGGCGAAGACGGTCAGCTGCAGCGTGAACTGGAATACGCCGGGGTACCCTACACCGGAAGCGGCGTCGAGGCCAGCGAGATCGGTATGGACAAGGCGGTACAGAAGGAGATGATGGCCAAAGACGGCTTTCCCTCCCCGCCCATCTTGGTAATTGAAAAAGAGGACCTGACCACGACGCCGGTCGAGCAGTTTTTCGCGGATTCCGTAGAAAAGATCGGTTGGCCGATGGTGGTCCGTCCCGCCCGCCAGGGCAGCAGTATCGGCGTAGCTATCCTTAATGAGGCGGACGGACTGGCCGGATTCGAACGGGCCGTAAATGCCGCTTTTTTCCGGGAAGCGGTCCTGCTGTCGGACTACACCGACCTGCCCAACGAAGACCGCATCGAATACGTCCGCCGGGTGAGCGACCTGCGGGACGGGATTGCCTTCCCGCTGGATGCCCAACGCGGCGACCACCGGCTAACGGTTTATACCCCCGACGACCTCCACGACTACCTGGAGCGAGCCGCCAACGACGGCGGGCACCCCCTGGTCCTGCTGGAGGGACACCAGACCGAGCAACGGGTAATCATCGAAGGCTTCATCGACGGCCGGGAATTTTCGACCATTGTCCTTCGCAAACCCGACGGTGGGGTAGTGGCCCTCCCCCCGACCGAGATCGTCAAATTTGAAGGGGACCTATTCGATTACCGCAGTAAGTATCTGCCGGGGCGCAGCCGTAAGGTGACCCCCATCGACCTGCCGAGCGACGCCATTCAGCGTATCCGGATCGAAACGGAGCGCCTGTTCGAGCAGCTGGGTTTTCACGTCTACGCGCGCATCGACGGCTTCTATACCGCCGACGGCACCATTTACCTCAACGATCCCAACACGACCAGCGGCATGATGCCCTCGTCGTTCTTCTTCCACCAGGCGGCCGAGATCGGCCTGAGCCCCTCCCAGTTCCTGACCTACATCATTCGGACCAGTCTGCAAGAGCACCAGCACACGGACCTGATGGAGCAGCTGGACGGGGGGTTAGATGATTTGGCGGCGAGCGCAGGAGAAAAAGAGCGCGTAGCCGTCATGCTGGGCGGCACCAGCTTCGAACGCCACATCAGCGTGGAATCGGGGCGAAACGTATACGAGAAACTCAGTTCGAGCGAGCAGTTCCGCCCCCTTCCCATGTTTCTGACGGCTCCCATTGACGACGAGCACCAGGACGAGGATTTTGTCCTGTACCAGCTACCGATCAACCTGTTGTTGAAGGACAATGCGGACGACATCCGCGATAAGCTGATCAAACAGGAGGAGCACCCGGTGATCCGGGAGATACGCGATGCCTGTCGGGACATCACCGCCCGCTACGCCGACCCGGACGTGGTATTCCACCCGGATTTCGTCCCGTTAGCAAGCCTTCCGGAGCGCGTGGACCTGGTCTTCATCGCGCTGCACGGACGCCCGGGCGAGGACGGTCAGGTACAGCGCAAACTCGAGCAGCTTGGCCTTCCCTACAACGGTTCGAGCCCGGAGAGCTCCGCGGTAACCATTGATAAGTACGAGACCCTCCACGCCCTCTACGACGGAGGCTTGCCGGTAACCGAGCAGCTGCTGGCCAGCCGGCAGGATTACCAGCTTAACGCCAAGGGCTTCCTGAGCCGGGTGGAAGAACGCTTCGGCTTCCCGATCATCGCCAAACCGGTAGACGACGGATGTAGTTCCGCCGTGTTACTGCTGCGCAATCGCGACCAGCTGGCAGCCTATTGCACCCTTACCTTCGAACCGGGTGGGCCCGCCGAGTCTTCCGCGCGCCGGACCCTAAAACTGGGCGACCAGGAGGAGTGGCCGCTGGGAAAAAGCACCATCCTCTTCGAATCGCCGATCACCGCCGAGGGGGCTTCGAAGTTCCTCGAGATCACCGGTGGCATGTTGACCCACTACGGTGCCGACGGCGAGATCCGATACGAAGTGTTCGAACCGAGCGAGGCCCTGGCCGGCGGGGAAATCCTCAGCCTGGAGGAAAAATTCCTGGCCGGTGAAGGGCAGAACCTCACCCCGGCGCGCCTGGCTTACGGACAGTACGACTACCAACAGGTGGCCGCACAGGTGAAGCGCGATCTGGAAAAGGCCGCGCGCATCCTGAACGTCACCGGCTACTGCCGGATCGATGCCTTCGTCCGCGTCCACGAAGACGGCCGGGCGGAAACCATCGTAATCGAAGTGAACAGCCTGCCCGGGATCACCCCGGCGACGGCCATTTTCCACCAGGCAGCGATCGCGGGCTACCAGCCCTATCAGTTTATCGCCGCTATCCTCGACTTCGCGAAGGACCGTACTCGGCGGCAGGGCGCTATTTCCACACCGACGGTCGCTCCCGCCGTGGCCAGCCCATCCCCGAAAGACACTTCCCCCGCGCCCCGGCGCCCAAAAAAAAAAGCTAACGTGGTAACGACCATTTTGAAGAATATTGCGGCCGCCCTGCTATTCTTCGCCCTACTGTTCCTGGCCCTGAAACTGGGTTTGGACTGGTACACCAACCACGGGGAGAGTATGGCGCTGCCTACCTTCGAAGGCATGCAGATCGAGCAGGCCCGCGCGCTGGCCAACGATAACGACCTGAACCTGGACGTGACGGTGGGCACCTTCGACCCCGAAAAGCCGCCCGGACTGGTGGTACAGCAGCAGCCCCCGGTCGGCAGCCGCGTCAAAAACAACCGGACCGTCTACCTCACCGTACTCAGCGATGATGCTCCGGACGTGAGTCTGCCCGGCCTGGTCGGCAATTACGACTACAACCAGTACGTACGCTTACTCAAGGTGAAGAACCTCAAGTACCGCGTAAGGGAACGGCAATTCGACGCGAAACAGGAGGACGGTACCATTCTGTACATGTACTACGACGACCGCAAGATCACGGATGAGGACCTGCGGGAAGGCGTCACCGTACCCATGGGCAGCACCATCGACTTCGTGATCACCCAACGGCGCGGCGACAACGTGCGGCTGGAGGATTACCGTTGTCAGACCTTCGGTACGGCCGAGTTTGCGATCACCGGCAGTCAGTTGGTCATCGGGCGGATAGTGGGCGACGTATCCAACCGCAACGAGGCCTACATCACGCGTACCGAGCCGGGAGCCGGCGCCCGACTGGAAACCGGCGCGAAAGTGGACGTTTACCTCAGCGAAGCGCGTCCGGACGACTGTCAGTGACCCAATCTTATTGCCACCGGCAACGTTGCGTAGTGGCTAACAGACACGAATGAAGCTCTTATTTACCCTCCTGCTGGCCTGCAGTGCCGGGCTGGCTGCCCAACAGATTGTTCCGCTTGCCGAGCACGCCCAGTTGCTTGACCCCCGAAACCGCCCGGTCCCCAGCGGCCTGCAGACCTGCGAAGACCCCGATCTGCCCGGTATCGAACGGGTGCTGTCCGGAGCGGGGAGTACCGTTCGGATCGAGCTGGACACCGTCGGACTGGGTAGCGATCTGACCGATTACCGGTGTATCGGCTGTGACGATCTCCGCTTTGGTAGCCTTAAACTACTCAACGATACGGTGATTTATACCGC
>JBASAV010000367.1:0-1635 GCA_049650785.1 Lewinella sp.
TCGTTACCGATCGTAATTCCGTCAGGGACATTTAAGCGTCAGACTTCCTGACCGAAACAAGTTTTCCCATTCGGCTTCACACCTGCGCTCCGCCGCCCGATTCCGATAACCGTCAATGGCCTGCTTGGTAGCAGCGTTGTTAGTTCCATCGAATAAGATTCTCACTTCTCCCGACAGGTCCGATTCGCTACCCGTGGGGCGTCGCAAATTGGTGTTGCCGTCCAGTCCTGGTTTCACCCGCAAGTAATAATCCAGAACCGCTACCGCACTGCCATCCGCGATATAGTTCCCTTCCTCCGTTAATTTGGCGAGCCGACGACTGTCACTAAAGCGGTAAGGCTGCAGCATCGCGCGGTAGATATTTGTACCGCCCAAAGTGACCACGGTTAAAATTACATACACGATACTCCTCCATCCGGAAAGCCGGCGATAGATCCAGGCAGCGCAAAGGCCGGTGAATAGCCATATGCCCGGTAGCGTGAATACCATCAGGCGATCGATAAGCGTGTAGAACTGTAGGGCGGATGCCGACACGACGATTCCGAATGGTAGCAATAGCCAAATCCGTTCACGGAGTCTAGCAACGTGCAGCCCGGCGGCCAGGGTGACCGCGCCCCATAGCAGCGCTACGATCGTGAAACCAAAAAATAGCCGGAGCAGATAGAAGACCAGTCGGCCGGCGTGACGAAGGGAATATCCATCAATAGGTAGCGGCATGAAATACTCCGCATGGAAGGCGTTGAGATACGTTGACCCGACGGATGGACTCAGCACCAGTGTATACAGGCATCCGAAGGATATCACCCAGGTCATAATTACGGCAATCCAGCGCGTGTCTCTCCAAAGCCTGCGCAGGCCGATGGCAGCCAGGACAAAGACGGACGGCAGTGATAGCCAAGGAAGAACCATGCCGACTGCGGACCAAGCTATTCGCTGACCACCTGGACGCCGGAGTTCCCAGGATAGTAAGCCGGCAGCTACGCCAAAGTCCACTCCGTAGGGCTTGAATTCAGTGACGTACCGTAACACCGTCGGATTAGCGAACAGGAAGGCCAGGGGTAAGAGTGTCCAGAAACCAAGTCGTAATGCTCGACCGGCGATAGCGATAGCGGCTACGCCGAGCAGGCCACCTATCAGGGCCGGTAGTCGAAGTACATATTCATGATAGCCAAAGACCTCCGCCAGCGCTTTAGTCAATACCAGGTACAAGGGAGGCGCGTACTGTTCGTGATCGAGGGGAAGGAACAACCCAGCGAAGGAACGATCGTAGAGATTGCGAGCCAGATTGGCTTCATCGAGGAAGATCGGCCGGTTGTAGCCGTAATTGATCCCCCACAATATCAACCCGCTACCGATGACGGCGAGCAGGGCCAAACGATAGTACGGAGGGTCGGATGTGGGCACGAAGCGTAAGGTATAAAAACGACAAAAGCCGCTTCTCCGGGGAGAAGCGGCTTCGTCTCGTTCGAGCGGATGACCAGGTTCGAACCGGCGACCTCAACCTTGGCAAGGTTGCGCTCTACCACCTGAGCTACATCCGCGTCTGCTGGCTGCTCAGCCATGCTTTATTTCTAAAGCGGTGCAAATATAGGGAGGGTTTCGGGAACGGGCAAAGCCTTTGGAAGATTTTTAGTC
>JBASAV010000368.1:0-22987 GCA_049650785.1 Lewinella sp.
TCATTGCGCCACCCTCCGTCAGCCGGCCCCCGATAAGGATAAAATGTCAAGCTTAGGTACACCGCCCCGGGGGAGAATAGGGCCGAAGCCAGGGAAAACAACCTTGTTACGCCACCCCCCCCTCCCCGTTACACCCGGGGACGAACGCAGTGGACCCCGACCGGCTACCTTGCCAGCCTACCCGCGAAACCCGCTATGCGTCTCTCCCTTATCTGCCTTCTTGTCTGTACGTTGTGCCCGGTCATGCCCGTCTTCTCCCAATCCCGTCCCGTCATCGACTCGCTAGCGCCCGTAGCGGAGGTGGTCGATCGTTATGGCAAGTTTGAAGTGGGTGTTCACGCCCGGGCGACCTTCGACAATCCCTACGACTACGACCAGGTAACCATACGGGCCACATTTTCCGGACCGTCGGGCCAGACGAAGGAAGTCGACGGGTTTTTCTACGAGCCTTATGCGCTCGATTCCCTGTCCGGCGCGCTCACTCCTTCCACTCCGGAGGGTCACTTCGGCCTGCGCTTCTCCCCCGACGAAGCGGGCGAATGGACCTACACGGTGACGATCGAGGACCGGGAGGGGAGAAGTGAAGCCCACAACGGCACCTTCCGCTGCCGCGAGAACGCCACGCACCACAATCGCGGTTTCGTCCGCCGCAACGAAACCAACTACCTGAATTTCGACGACGGCCGCCAGTACATTCCCATCGGCGAGATTATCGCGTGGCAAAACGGCAATGTCGTCCAGGATTACCGGAAGTGGATCGACGGGCTCGCCAACAACGGCGGCAACTTCCTCCGCCTCTGGAACGCTTTCTGGGGCCTGGGCCTGGAATGGAGGGCCGGCTACGACGGCTTCGGCGGTATCCGTCGCTACAAACAGACCAATGCCCGCTACCAAGACTGGCTGTATGAGTATGCCTCCGAAAGAGGACTCTACGTCATGCTCTGCCTGCAGTATCACGGACAGGTATCCACCCAGGTCAATCCGGCCTGGCAGAATAATCCCTACAACGCCACCAACGGTGGACCCTTGAGCCAAACCAAAGAGTTCTTTACCGACTCCACCGCCATCGCCCACACCAAAAATCGCTTCCGCTACGTCGTGGCCCGCTGGGGGTACTCCCGTAATATCATGGCCTGGGAACTCTTCAACGAGGTGGGCTGGACGGACGGCTACGAGGAAATCGCCGGGGACGTAGCCGACTGGCACCGCGAGATGGCGCAGTACCTGAAGGACATTGATCCGTACGGACATCTGGTCACCACCAGCTTCGCCGACGAAGCCCACGGCGACGAAGTCTGGAACGATCCAAATATCGACCTCACGCAGACGCACTTCTACGTAAACAGCGGCAACATCGAGCGCGCCCTCGTAGGCGGCGTTCGGCGGTACCTGGATACCTTCGCCAAACCCACGTTAGTGGGCGAATTCGGCCTGGGAATCGACCGGGATTTGGTGCAAACCGATCCCGACGGGATCTACATCCATAACTCCATCTGGGCCGGTCTCTTCGGCGGGGGAGCGGGGTCGGCCATGAGCTGGTGGTGGGATAATTACATTCATCCTCAAAACCTGTACCCCCACTTCAAAGGCTTGGCCACCGTGGCTGCCTCCGTTCCATTTCTGGAGGGCGATATGGCACCCACGCCGGCCTACGTCCGGGGTGCTCCCGGCGATGTCATTCTGACCCCTACTCTGGGATGGGCCTCGGAAGGCGAGGATACCATCCGAATCTCTCCCGAGGAGCAGATCACGCCCCGCCTAAGTTATTACCTCTACGGATCCGCTTTCAATACGCAGTATCGGTCACCACCCACCTTCGTCGCCGACTTTCCGGCTGCCGCTCCATTCACCGTATCCACGTCCGGTGAGGCGGGGACGACACCCCAGCTAGCAATTTACGTAGACGGGCAGCAGGTCCTTATTTCCGCCGCCCTGATCAACCAGGTGTACACCGTCAACATTCCTGCCGGGCGGCATACGATCACGGTCGATAACCCGGGAACCGACTGGATCAGCATTAAATCCTACACGCTGGGCGGGGTGGGGTCGCGCGTGGATGCGTACATCCTGACTACCATTGACGGACAAACGGCTGCCGGCTGGGTGTTCAATCACCGCTACAATCATGAATTCTTCGCCGAGAACAACGGCCCGCCGGAACCCATATCGGGAAGTGAGGTAGTCGTGCCGGATATGCTACCCGGCAACTACCTCGTAAACTGGTATGATTGCCTGAGCGGACAGATCGTCGACAGCTCTCCCGCGCGGGCAGGCGCGCAAGGTTTGATCTTCGGGGTGCCGGATTTTGACTGGGACCTAGCCTTCCGGATCTCCGCCGGCCCCACTACCTCTGTGCGTAGCCCCCTGGCCGGTCCTTATCCCCTCCGCCTCTACCCGAATCCTGCCCTGCCGTCGGACGTTGTCCGGCTGGAATTGCCTTCCGCCCAATCGGCCGAGGTACAGCTTTTCGACCGGGTGGGTCGTCTGCAAGCTTATTACGCCAACGTGATCGGAAATAACGGTATCCGCCTACCCGACAACCTGATGGCCGGCATGTACTGGCTCAGTGTCAGCCAAGGAGCAATTCGGGTAGCCGCGCCGATTCAGGTAGGCCGCTAATTCTGGTTGAGGTAGTGCGAGGGACTCACCCCGTACATTTTCTTAAACTGTGCCCGGAAAGATTTCAGGTCATTGTAGCCAACCATGTAGGTGACATCGGCCACGTTGTACTGCCCGGTCTTCAGCAGCTGCACCGCTCGCTGCAGCCGGAAACTGCGAATCAGCTGGTTGGGCGTATCGTCGGTCAGGGCTTTCACTTTCCGGTAGAGTTGCATCCGGCTCATGAATACGGCATCCGCCAGCTGCTCCACCCCGAAGGCGCTGTCGTCGATGTGCGCTTCTACGCTTTCCTGGAGTTTGCGGAGGAAGTCCTCGTCCAGGTTATTCAGCACAACCCCCTTCGGGCTGAGGGTCACGTTTTTCCCGAAGTACTCCCGCAGGCGTTGTCGGCTATTGACGAGGTTCTCGATCCGCGCACGCAGCAATTGCAAGTTGAACGGCTTGGTGATGTAGTCGTCCGCGCCGGTTTGTAAACCGTCCAGCTTGAATAGCAGTGACGTCCGGGCCGTAAGCAGGATCACCGGCAAGTGACTGGTATGGATATTGGTCTTTAGCCGGCGACAGAGCTCGATCCCGGTCATTTCGGGCATCGTGATGTCGGCCAGTACCAGATCCGGAAGTTCCGCCTCCGCCAGCTGCAGACCCGTAACGCCGTTCGGGGCTTCCAGGACGGTATACCTTTTTTCAAGGTTCTCCCGCAGGTAAGAGCGGATGTCCTCGTTGTCCTCGACGATCAGCACCTTTACATCGGTCCTGGGTGATTCCGCGAGGTTTTCCTGCCGTTCGGCATCGGAGGCAGCTAATTCCAGGTAGCGGCTGATGTCCTCGCTATCGCGGAAATTCTCGATCCGCTGCTCCGGCGCGAAATGACCCTGGCCCCGGGGTAGGAATACACTGATCCGCGTGCCTCTACCCGGCTCGCTCTCCACGTCGATGTTCCCGCCGTGTGCCTCGGTGATCGCCTTGGCCAGTGCCAGACCGATGCCGGTGCCGCCGTCGGTTCCGTAGTGATCCGTGGCCTGGTAGAAACGGTCGAAAATGAAGGGTAGCTGCTCGGCGGCAATGCCCCTTCCGGTGTCGGTTATCGTGATTTCCGCGAAGTCCGTATCGTTCACCGTGACTTCACGGAGGTGAACCGTCACGCTCCCGCCCGCCGGGGTGAACTTGAGGCCATTGGACAGGATGTTGTAAAAGACCTTTTCGAGCTGATCGCGGTCGTAGGTAACGGCGATGCGGGACTGCTCGGGGGTATAGACGAGCGTGACGCCGCGCTCCTGACCCAGACTCTGAAACGACAGCACGATCTCCTCCAGAAAACGGGCCAGGTTCCCTTCCGCGACACGCAAGCGGAGCAGGCCGGCGTCATTCTTTTGCACGTCCAGCAGCTGATTGATCATGTGGTGGAGGCGCCCGGCGCTGCGGAACATGCGCGCGTAGGTCTGATGGAGTCGCCCGTTGGGGGTTTCTTCCCGTAGCAGGTGCTCAAGGGGACGGAGGATCAGCGTCAGAGGGGTGCGTAGCTCATGGCTGATGTTGGTGAAAAAGCGGACCTTCAACTCATTGAGCTCCTCCGCTTTCTCCCGTTCCACCCGCGCCAGCTGTAGCCGGTGGTGCAGTCCGGCCCGCATCTGTACGAAGCGAATGACCAGATACAGCAGCCCCGCTGACGCCAGCGCATACAGTAGGTAGGCCCAGCCCGTTTTCCAGAAGGGTGGGCGGATTACCAGATCTAATCGGACCGGCTCGCTCCACACGCCATCGGTATTGGCCGCCTTGACGGCGAAGGTGTAGCTGCCCGGTTGCAGGTTGGTATAGTTAGCCACCCGGGCATCGCTGTCCGTATAGATCCAGTCGTGGAATCCCTGCAGGCGGTAGGCATACCGCAACAACTGACTCTCGCCGATCTTGAGGCCGACGAACTCGATGGAGATCATGTTATCCCGGTGACTCAGCACGACGTGCTTGGTCGCTCCGATGGTCTGGGTCAGCAGCGTACGGCCGTCCGGCATTTCACCCACCGGTACGGACTGGTTAGCCAGCCGGAAATCTTTTATAGCTATTTGTGGAGCCACTGTGTCGGTAAGGAGGTCGGGTGTCAGCAGATAGCTGAGGCCGAGGGACCCGCCGAAGGCCAGTTGCCCGCCGGGGAGTTCGATGGCGGCATCGTCGTAGAAGAAGAGGTCCTGCAGCCCGCTGTTCGTCCCGAAGTTTTTGACCGAGGTATCCCGGGCGGTCAGGTGTACCCGCGAGATGCCCTGCTTGGTACTTACCCACAGATCACCGTTCCGATCCTGGGTGATGGCCTGTACGAAGGCATCATTCAATCCATCGGAGGTATCCACGTTGTCGAATCCCCTGCCGTCCTCCCGCATCCGGTTCAGGCCGTTTTCCGTGGCTACCCACAGTACGCCCGTCGAATCGGTGTAGAGACTGTTGATGAAGTTACTGCTGAGGCTCCGTTCCTGGTCCTCGGCAAAGCGGAAGTGGCTGATCAGGTCGATACCGTCCGATGCTTCGCGGTACTGAAGTTTGAGCAGGCCGTTACCACGGGTACCCACGTAGAGGTATTCCACACCCCCTTCCGTCCGGGGTAGCAGGTGCACGTTGTTGCTGGCCCCGAGGTCGAGGGTCAAATCCCGCGTCATGCGATAATTGACCAGTTTATTACTGTCCGCGTGGTAGCGGAACAGCCCCAGGTCCCAGGCCCCGAGCCAGATGCCACTGTTGGCTTCGGCGATCGACATCAGGTAAAGTTCCGTTCCCTGGGCGGACGGTACGGAAGCAGCGGTTAGTTCCTGCACCCTTTTCCCCCGCCGCACGCGTGCCAGCAGTTCGTCTTCCGGAAAGCCGATCAGCCCCGTGCCCTGGGTCGCGATCCACAGTTTGTTGTCACCATCCCGCAGGATACCCGAGGCAAAGCCGGCCTTGTTCCCATTGCCTTCTATGCGGAGCCTGAAAGTAGTTGCGGGCCGGTGCCGTCCGCTACCGGGGTCGAAGGGCTGAAAGTGCAGCCCGTCGCCACGCGTAGCCAGCCACAGGGCATTTTCCCGGGAGGCAGTGGCCATGGCCGAGATATTCCGGTCGTTAGACTGCTCGGTCGCGGTGGGGTTGATGGTCGCAAATTGCCGGGCCTGGCGGTCGATGTAATTCAGTCCGCCCTCCGTGCCGATCCAGAGCCTGCCTCCCGTACCGCCGTAGAGAGCGATGATGACATTATCGTTGAGTTGCCCCGGCTGGGAGGGATTGGCCAGGATACGTTCGAAACGTTCGGACGCCACGTCCATGCGGTTCAGGCCATCGTTGGTGCCCACCCACAATTCTCCGGCCCGGTCCTGCCAGATATTGGCAACGTCGTCGGTCGTCAGGCTGTAGGGGTCTTCCGCCCGGTGGTGGTAAAGTTTTAGGGTGAACCCGCCGGGGGACGTCGGATCGGGCTGAAAGCGCAGCAGCCCCTGTTTGGTGCCTAGCCAGAGGTGGCCCGGCGACCCAATGACTCCTTCGATGGTGAGAATGAAGTTTTGCCGGAGGAGCCGCGACCCCCCCTCCGCCAACTCCGTAGGTTGTTGGGTGAGATCGTACTGGACGAAGTAGTCCGGGCTGCCGTCGGGGCGACGCACCAGCCGGTTCAGTCCCGAGTCGGTGCCCACCCACAGCGCGCCGTCTTCCTCTTCGTGCAGGGTGTTAATGAAGCTGTTGCTGAGGGTGCGCCGATCGCTGGCGACGTGCTGGTAAAGGGTGAAGTCCTCGGTATCCGGATCGAAGCGGTTAAGACCGTTTTCAGTGGCGACCCACAGGTAGCCGAACCGGTCCTGGTGGATATCCCACACATTATCGTTGCTCAGGCTATTGGCGCTGTCGGGGTTCCGCCGGTAGGGAATCAGCCGGTCCTGTGCGCGGTCGTATAGGTAGAAACCACCGTTGCGGGTGCCGATCCACAGCCGCTGCTGCCGGTCTTCGTAGAGGGCGGTGATCTTGTTCGTGATCAGTCCGCTATCCGAGCTTCGTCCCTGCTGGTAGTGTCGGATGGTATGGCCGTCGTAGCGTAGCAAGCCTGACCAGGTACCCACCCAGAGGTGTCCGCTGTGATCCTCCAGCAGGCTGGTGATGAAGCTGCGGGAAAGGACATTGTCAACCGGAAAGCTGGCAATGATCGGCGCGCTCCCCGACTGGGCAGCGGGTAAGGCCGGCAGCAGCAGGCTGACGGCCAGAATAAATCCGAAAAAGGGGCGAAGGGGCAAGCGACGGGGTTTAAAACCCCAATATACGCCGACCCGTACGCCCTTACCTATTCCCGGTTCATTGGTCAGTAAGGAGACCATTCGGGCGGCGGAGCGCAGGAAATGAACCGTTGAACCAATCTCAAAGCCCCGCGGATGCTCGGGTTCACGCCGTGCAACGAACACCCCCCCTATTCGTTACGAACCCCCCTGCCCCGGTAGCCCGCCCCAATAGACATTTGATCCATTCCAGTTGTCCCCCCTCTCCGGATGGGTGCGATGGAACGCTTTCGAGCCTACTCTCGCTACACCGTACGCAACTAACGATCATGCACGGACAATTTACGCTCCACCGGGCACCCCTTGCCTGTTTCCTGCCGGCACCTCTTCCTGCGCTCGGCGCCCAAACCCACGGCATCCGGCCTTTAAGCGGCACGGACGTCAACGGCGACACCATTGGGGTATGGAGCGCCGCAGGAAGTTATCCGAGGTTCTTACCGAGCTCCACTGGCGCACGCAAAACCGGTCAACCTGCCGATGCATAATCCCCTGAGGCCAACTTACGCTACCCCGTCCGGGCCGACCGGTCGTCATCCGTTTTCGCTAGAGAAACTTAAGATGTATATGAATCTTCCTATTCGCGCTTACCTGTTTACCGGTTATCGCCACGCTGCCCTTAGTCTGGTACTCTTTTTAGTCAGTCTGTGCTTTGGGGCGAACCTGTCTGCTCAGCAGACCGTCGTTACCGGAACCGTGACCGACGAAGCGGGCATGTCACTGCCGGGAGTCACGATACTGGTCGAGGGTACCACGAGCGGCGGGACGACCGATCTGGACGGCAGCTACGAGATCACTACTACGGCGGACGGGGCACTTACCTTTTCCTTTTTGGGATACCGACGGCAAAAGATCGAGGTAGACGGCAGATCGCAGATCGACGTAACGATGGCAGAAGAGATCTCGCAATTGGATGAGGTAGTGGTCACCGGATACGCCACCATCAAGCGATCCGACCTGGTAACGGCCCATACTTCCCTAGATGCCGAAGACCTGGAGCGGACCGTCAACCCAACGTTGGAACAGGCGCTGCAGGGCCGGGCCGCAGGCGTTCAGGTGACCCAGAATACGGGGCAGCCGGGCGGCGGGATTTCCGTTAACATCCGAGGGATCAGCACGATCAATGGTAACACCCAGCCCCTCTACGTAGTGGATGGGGTGCAAATGCAGGTCGATCAGATCGAGCTCAGCGCCCAGAGTGCCGCCAATCCCCTGGCGGGCATCAACCCATCGGACATCGCTTCGATCGAGGTGCTGACCGGACCGGTAGCGGCCTCCCTCTACGGGTCGCGGGCTACGAACGGCGTGGTGGTGATCACCACCAAAAGCGGACAGGCGGGCCGGACGAACATCAACTATAATTTCGCCTACAGCCAGCAGGCCCGCCCGGAGTTCCTGGACGTCATGAATCTGAGCGAGTACGCCGCGATGGCCAAGGAGTATACGGCGATCGAAGGGGGTACCCTCCCGGGCCAGTTTGAGGATCCCTCCCTCCTGGGCGCGGGAACCAACTGGCAGGAAGAACTCTTCAACAACGCCAGTATGTTCAAGCATAACCTGAGCGTCAGCGGAGGAAACGAGAAGACGACCTACTATATCTCCGGCGAAGTGTTCGATCAGGAAGGGGTGGCTATCGGCTCCGGCTTTCAGCGGTACAGCGGGCTGCTCAAGGTGGATAATCAACTGACGGACCGGCTGAAGCTCAGCTCGAAAGTGAACCTCAGCCAAACGGAAACGCGGCTGATCACCGGACAGGAAAACATCGTCTCCACCGCGCTGCAAATGACGCCCAATATTCCCGTGCGGGACTTCGACGGTACGTTCGGGGGCGGAGACACGGAGATCTCACCCGCTCAGCAGTTCCTTCCCCCCAATCCGATCGGTCTGGCCCAGATCACCACGAACACCCTAATGAAACGGCAGGCCCTTCTGGGAATCAATGCCAGCTACGACCTGGGGCTGGGTTTCACGCTATCCGCTGCGGTAAACGCCGATATTTCTAATTCCGAGTCAAGGTATTTCCAGCCCCAGTACCAATTCGGCTTTCAGGAAAGAACGACCGCGACGCTGGCCGAGGGGTCCAACAGTAGTACGTACCTGAATTTCCAGCAGATCATCTCCTACTACAAGCAAATCGGTACCCGGCATACCCTTAACGTAATGGGCGTCCACGAAGCCCAGCGCAGCACATGGCGTAACCTGGGGGGAGGAATCTCCGATTTCGTCTCCGAGGAGGTCATCGATCTGAATTTGGGTAATACCGAAACGGCAACGGTCGACGGCGGTAGGGGATCGTGGGCGCAGGAATCCTGGCTGGGCCGGTTGAACTACAACTTTTCGGAGCGCTACTACGTGATGGCAACCGCGCGTGCGGATGGTTCTTCTAATTTCGGCGCCAACAATAAGTGGGGGATCTTTCCGTCCGCTTCGGTTGCCTGGCGAGTTTCCAATGAGCCGTTCTTCAACATAGGTGCCATCAGCGAACTGCGGTTGCGCCTCGAAACCGGTCTTACCGGTAACCAGGGCGGCGGCGGCTACATCTACGGTACGCTGGGCGCATGGACGACCCCCTGGGGTACCGGTTTTGCCCTGAATCGCTACGCCAACCCCAACCTGCAGTGGGAAGCCACCCAAACCAATAACTTCGGGCTCGATCTGGCCTTCCTGGAAGATCGCATACAGCTGGAATTCGATTACTATACCCGGAATACGGACGAGCTGTTAACGGAAGCCGCTAACCCCGACTACCTCGGTGTAACCGGAAGCGGGAGTATTGCCAACCCCTTCGTGAACGTAGGCTCGCTCCGGAACGAGGGTTGGACGGTGCGGCTGCAGACGAGAAACATCAACACCCGCAACTTTACCTGGTCAACGGATTTCAACTTTTCCGTAGTCGACTCGGAGATCCTGTCGCTCAATACCTCTTCCGGCTTTTTCGACCGTACCTCCTGGTGGATGGACAACTGGACCCAGCGGTCCGCGATCGGGCAGGCTCCCTGGTTGTTCTACGGTTTTGAAGCCGACGGCCTGTACGAGTCACTGGAGGATATCAATAACAGTCCCCTGCCAGTGGACAACGACGGCAATCCGCTGCCCGTTTCCCCCGACGGTATCTGGGTCGGAGACGTCAAGTACCGCGATATCAGCGGGCCGGACGGAGAACCCGACGGGGTCATCGACTCGTACGATCAGACCTTCATCGGTAATCCGAACGCCCGGCAGTCGCTCGGACTGACCAATACGTTCAGCTATAAGTCTATCGAATTGAGCGTGCTGTTAACCGGCTCCTTCAATTACGACGTCTACAACTACACCGCCTACACGGCGACCAACCCCAATAACATCAATCTGAGCCGGAATCTGCTGAACCGGGCTTACGATTTCGCGAGGGTAGAATTGGATGAGGAAGAACAGCCCTACATCGTCAACACCGGTACCGACGTGCCGAGGATCAACGCCACCGATTTAAACGGCAACTACTCGCGCCATTCCAGCCGATTCGTTGAAGACGGCTCCTTCCTTCGCCTGAAGAACGTAACCCTGGCCTATAATCTACCCGCGGCCCTGATAACTCGTCTTGGATTCGTTCAGTCCCTGCGGGTGGCGATTTCCGCCCAGAACCTGGCCACCTTCACTAATTACACCGGATACGATCCGGAAATAGGCTCGTACGTAGGCCGCGACGCCTCCGCCGGCAACCAGGCGGTTGGTGTCGACAACGGAAGATATCCGTCGGTTCCCCTCTACACGGTGAGCGTTGGCGTACAATTTTGATCACGCATCTGTAAACGATAAAACTATGAGCGCAATACTTAGAATGACGTTGGTCCTCGGTCTGCTTTGCGGACTAACGTTTAGTTGCTCCGAGGAATTCCTGGTTCTCCCCCCGGAGAGCAATCTGACCGATGGCTCCTTCTACACCAATGACGCCCAGCTAATGTCCGCAACGGCTACGCTGTACAATCTGGTGTGGTTCGACTACAACGACAAAGCCTCCTATAATATCGGAGATTTCAGAGGGGGGACCACCCTGGACGCCTGGAACGACCGCGACAACGTGGAGTTCAAAACGACGGCTAGCACCATAGACAACGGCGTAGCCTGGAGAGCCTTCTTCAACGTTATCGGGCAGGCCAACACGACAATGCTGAATATTCGCCAGAGCGAATCGGCGGAGTTGTCGGAGGAAGCCCGCCGGACGGCCATTGCCGAGTGCCGCTTTATGCGGGCGGTTGCTTACGAGCACCTGGTCATGAATTGGGGACCGGTTCCCATCATCACCAATAATATCGATCTGCTCGAAGATCCGCTGTCCATCCGCCGCCATACCGTCGAATCGGTCTGGGCATTCATTACCCGCGATTACCTGGCCGCGGCCCAGGATTTACCCGAAAGACGTTCCCAGGAAGGCCGGGTCACTAGTTGGTCGGCGGAGGGTATGCTTTCCAGAACCTATCTGACCCGTGCGGGGGTAGACGGAGGATCCGGAAACAGAAACCAGACCTTTCTGGACAGTGCGAAGTACTATGCGCAGCGGGTGATCGAATCCAGCGGTGCCTCCCTGCTACCCGATTACGCAGACCTCTTCACCATCCCCTACGATAACAATGCCGAATCATTGTTCTCCCTGCCGTGGGCCTTCGCTTCCGGCGAATGGGGCAGCAACAACAGCGTACCCGCTTACATTACCCCGGCCGGTGAACTCGGCAACGGGGATGGCTGGGGTGGAGCCAAAGGGGCCACCTTCTGGTTGCTTAGCCTGTACGACGGTTTCGAGCAAATCGATGATATAACCCTGCAGGGCCGAACGGTGGACAGCCGTCTGCAAGCTACTTTCATGCTTCCCGGATCTTATTATCCGGAGTTACCCTACGCTGACGGTAACGGCGATATCGCCGTGGGCTACACCGTCCCCGAACCGGGTGGTGATCTCGCTACGACCGTGGATTTTGCCGCCTACAAGAAGTACGTCGTCGGCCGCTTGAGCCCCACCACCGCTACCTCCCAGCACTATAGCCACGATACCTATATGCTGCGGTTGGCCGAAGTGTACCTGAACTACGTGGACGCAGCCATCGGTAACGATGACGGTACCACCGATCCCCTGGCCATCGACTACTTCAATGCGGTACACGAACGGGCAACCAGTCAAACGGTCGAGGATGAAATCTCGCAACTGGACTTACTCCAGGAACGGGCCAAGGAATTTGCGGGAGAGTCACGCTTCTGGTATGACCTGGTACGCATCCACTATTACGATCCGGAATTTGCCTACGAGGTCATCGGTAACCAGGACCGCGGACTGTACTCCATTGAACCAGACAATCCGACGGATCCTACCCAGTGGACCATCCAGCACATCAGTTGGGACTCGAACCGCTTCTTCAATGCTTCTTCGGCCAACTTCCGGCTGCCACTACCCATCAACGAGATCAGTTCGGCCCCCAATTTGCTAGAGGAGCCGGTGGACTACGAATTTTAAGCGATAAAAAGATCAGTACATGAAGTTCTTTCCTAACAGGACACCCATTTTAGCAGCTGTCTTTTTATTGGTTGCCGTTTTTCTGGGTTGCGAAAAAGACGATTTAGTCGACGGCGGTCGACCCAGTATCGAATACGTAAGGGTTACTACGCCTGAGTTGTCGGATTCGCTGTTGGTTTCCGCCAATCAGGGCACCCTGGTCGCCATAATCGGGAATAACCTGGGCGGTACCGTGGAATTATGGTTCAACGATCTGATGGCCGACCTTAACCCCGTCTACGTCACCGATCAATCCATTCTCGTTGCCGTACCCAGTGACGTACCCACGGAGGTGACCAATCAAATCCGGCTGGAATTTGCCGACGGAGATAATCTGATCTATGACTTTGAGGTGGATATATCCGAGCCCCAGGTCAATGCGATGAAATCCGAATACGTTTTCGATGGTGACGTAGCCACTATCTATGGAAACTACTTCTACGAACCCATCACGGTTACTTTTTCGGGTGGCCTGGAAGGGGAGGTGCTGCCCGCGACGACGGAGGAGGGCCAGATACTCCGGGTTGTCGTGCCCGAAGGCGCGGAGGCCGGGCCGATCACCGTTTCCACTAATTTCGGCACCACCGAATCCGACTTCTGGTTCCGCGACGATCGGAACATCATCCTGAGCAGTGATCCCTTTACGGGATGGTGGAATATTGATTACGTAGTCGAACCATCCGAAGTAGGTCCCGGTGACCCCGCATCAATCAATGGCAACTACATTCGGGTCAATAAAATGATCGGCGCCTGGGAATGGACCGAAGTGGCCGGCGGCGCAGCAGATGCCGTAGGGGAGGTATCCCGTAATTTTCCGGACGATGCCATTCAGAACCCCAGGGACTACTTTCTCAAATTCGAGGTAAATACCGTAAAGCCGTACAATAACGGTCTCGTTCGCTTCAACTTCGGCCTGCCATCCGAAGTGAATGAAGCCTACTTCTGGCAGCCACCTTACGATAGTGAGGGAGAATGGGAAACGGTCGCGATTCCGCTGGAGCAGGTGTTTAGTGCCTATTCCGACGAGGGCATAACCCCCGTGGTTCTTGACAATGGATACTGGACCCGCATTCTCCTCTTTGACGGAAATGCGTGGGATGCTGACATCTCTTTCGACAACTTCCGCGTCGTACCCAAAACGCTGGATTAAATCTCCCCACCACAGGGTGTGATCCGCAAGGCAATCATCTGCAACCGAAGCTTTAAGCGCTATGTCTAAACTAAGCAACCTATTTATCCTGGCGATCATCACCCTGACCTTGACGGGTATCCTGTCGTGTGAGGACGATGACGTGATGCAGAGCACGGAGACGACTTTGATCAGCTTCGGTCCTTCGGGCGTGATGCACGGAGATTCGATTCTAATCATCGGTGAAAATTTGATGCGCGTCAATGCGCTGGAATTCGCCCCGGGGGAAATGATCCCGGAAAGCGAGTTCCTGATGCGGGACGACAACCGTTTTACGGTGATCGTGCCGCCAACCGCAGAAACCGGAACGATCAAACTGCATACGGATGACGAGGTAATCGAGTCCAAAACACAACTGAATTTCGCGGTGGCCTACGCCATCATGGACATCACCGATGAAGCCCGGCCGGGTTCCGATATTACCATCACCGGTAGTTTTCTGAATTGGATAGAATCCATCGCTTTCGGTGACACGCTGGTAGTTGACGATTTCGTCAGTCAGACCCAGAGCGAAATCGTAGTAACGGTTCCCTGGGAAGCCAGCACGGGTTCCCTGGTGTTTCAGGGGGGAGGCGCCGAGCCGCTTACCGTGGAGACCGAGGAAATCCTGATAGTAACGCTTCCGGTCGTCACATCCGTCACGCCCCAATCCATCCGACATACGGAGGAGATGACCATCGTGGGTACTGACCTCGATCTCGTTAAAGAGATCGTCTTTCCTAATGACACGGTTGTCCCGCGCGAGAACTTTTTACCCGGGGCCAACGAGACGTCTATTGTGGTGAATGTTCCCGCTACGGTGGTAGACGGCCAGATCATCCTGGTGGCCTATTCCGATGTTCAAGTAACCGTGGAGGATTCGATCTCGATCATCCTTCCCCGGGAAACCTCCCTTTCTCCCACTCCGGTTCCCGTAGGAGAGGAACTCACCATCGCCGGCAGTAATTTGGACTTGGTAGGGAGCTTAATCTTTCCCGGTGTGGCGGATCCCGTCACGGAATTCGGGAGCCAATCGGCTACGGAGATCAAAGTCCTGGTTCCCGAAGGCGCTATTACTGGATACATGAAATTTGTAACGATTCATGGCTATGTGGTGAATCTGGCTACTTCACTGGAATTGCCGGGTGAAGGTCCTGCTCCATTGACGCTGACCATCTTCAACGACGGTTTCCAGAACGGTTGGGAGAACTGGGGATGGGTACAGGCAGATGCTGCCAGCGACGAGCAGGTATTCGATGGCTCCTCCTCGCTAAAGCTTTTATTTGAATCGACCGGTGGCGCTTGGGAAGGACTTCAGATTGGGAACGGCACGCCCCTGGATGTCTCGGGGTACACCAATCTGGTGTTTTACGTGTATGGCGGTCCGGGTTCCAACGACGGTCAGCTGATGGTCAAGCCCAATGCGGCAGATAATCCCGGAGCGACCATTACCGTGGTGGAGGGCGAATGGACGGAATATTCCCTTCCCATCAGCGATCTGAACGCCAATTCGGGTACCGATAACACCTGGAATATATTACTCCTGCAGGAGTTTGACCAGGCGGGCGGCGATGTGTACATCGACTACGTGGGCTTCCAGTAGCCGGTAGCTTAGGCAGCGAATTGAACTGCAGGCCAGGCCACGTACCCTTGAAGCACCCCGAAAGATTAGAGGGAAAGTTTTGGGACAAGGCTGGCGCTGGCACAAAGACTTTTAACCGGTAAAAAGCCTGAACCATCTATCGCTTGGCCCCCGGCATGGAGACGGCAAAGTTTTTTACTATTCGATCGTTGGCCTCAATCAAATTACGGGGCCAGTTGGGCCAGGATAACGCTAGATAATCGGGGTCGGTAGCGTGCAATTTGCCTGATTTATCTCAGTTCAGTGTCTGTGTGCCAAGGGTCGACGGTCTTTCGTCGGCCCTCATTTCGAGCGGTGTGCCCCTATTTTCGGTACCGGTTTACAGAACTAGGTGGCGCTCGCTACCTTGGTGAACCTGACTAGCCCCAAATACTTCCCGGATGCGCCTTTTGCTCTACCACAGGGAGACTATTCTCGCTTAGCCCCCCTCCAAACGGGCCCGCCACCAGCACGGAAAGTCGTCTGCTCGTACTGCTACTTTCTATTCTGATATTTTACCCGTCAGCTCGCACCCCTGACACATAATTTTTCCAGTCGTGCCGTTGCTTGAAGCCGAGTACCCGCCGGATCTTCAGATTAGTGTACAGCCCCTCGTCGGCTTCCAGTTCGCGGGTAAACGGAACGCCGGGGAAGAAGCGCTCCGCCAGTTCCTGGCTGCTAATATCGGGCGCGTTGCCGTTGTTGGCCGCGTTGAATATCTGATAGCCTAATCCGTCTTTGCCAATACACAGGTCAACGATCTGACCCAGGTCCCGCGCGTCGACGTAATTGAAGGCGTTCCTGCGACGCGAGGCGGGATTCTCAATAAAGCTTGGGAATAGCTCGGCGTACTCGTGGGGCTCGATCACGTTACCGATGCGCAGGGCGTAGATGTCCACCCCCGACCGCCGCTGGAATGCGCGGGCCGTCCGTTCGTTGACCACCTTCGACATGCCGTAGCTATCCATGGGGTCGACGTCGCACTCTTCATCGAGGGGCAGGGAGTGCGGGTTTACCTTACCGTCGGCAAAACAGATCCCGTAGGTAGTCTCGGAGGACGCGATGATGATCTTCTTGATGCCGAACTTGACTGCCGCTTCGATGACGTTGTAGGTCCCCATGGTATTGATCCGGAAGGTCTCGTTATCGGGTTTGATCAGTATCCTGGGTATGGCGGCAAAGTGTACGACGGCATCGAATTGGGGTACCCCGGCGCCCGCCTCCAGTTCATCCCGACCGGCGTAAGAACTCATGGCATCGAACACCTGTCCGGAATCGGTAACGTCGGCGATCAGGTTGTCTACGCCCGGATGGTCCAGTGGCTCTAAATCTACATTCATTACCCGGTGCCCCCGCTCGAGCAAGTAGGGGACTACGTGCTTGCCGGCCTTGCCCGACCCGCCCGTGAAGAGTATTCTTTTCTTCGTCATTCTTGGTTTGTTGATGTCGTTCCGCACCGCGGTTGCCTCCGGGGTAACCCGTTTTTGCCAGAACGGTCATGCCTAAAGCTACCGTAACACGATGGTGCTCCGTTTTGTGCCACGTGGAAAAAGGGCTACGATTGCTTTGCCTTACCTTGTGTGTCACAAGCTACCCTTCCTATGCGCCCACTACTCAGCCTGCTTTTCGTCCTGTTATTACTGCCCCTCGCCGCCCAGGATAAGGACGAAAAGAAAACCCCCACCATCGCCGATAAAACCGACGGGATGGAACAACAGGAAGGCTTTTTTACCTACTACTGGAGCGACGAAGAAGGAAAGGTGTACCTGGAGATCGACCGTTGGGAGGAAGATTTTCTGTACGTCAACAGTCTGGCGGCGGGGCTCGGCAGCAACGACATCGGGCTCGACCGCAACCAGCTAGGCGACACCCGGGTCGTATTCTTTCGTCGCGTGGGCCCGAAGGTGATGTTGCAACAGCGTAACCTCGACTACCGCGCCATTTCGGATAACCCGGCGGAAGCGGAGAGCGTCGAAGAGGCCTTTGCACAGTCGGTACTTGAGGGGTTCAAGGTCGTGGCGAAAACCGATGAGCGTGCGCTGGTCGACATTACTAATCTGTTATTGAGTGATGCCCACGGCGTGGCCGCCCGACTCAAGCGGGGCAAAGAGGGTACCTACAAAGTGGATACCGACCGCAGCGCTATCTACCCCGAGAACACCAAGAACTTCCCCAAGAATACCGAATTCGAAGCCACCATCACCTTCACCGGGGAGGCCACCGGCCGCAACGTACGCAGCGTGGCCCCCAACAGTGAAAGCTTCACCCTGCGGATGCACCACAGCTTCGTGGAGCTGCCCGACGACAATTACGAGCCGCGGACCTTCGATCCCCGCTCCGGCTATTACGCCAGTGGCTACGCGGACTATGCCACCCCGATCGATCAGCCACTAATGAAGCGGTTCATCACCCGTCACCGCCTGGAGAAGAAAGATCCTTCCGCCGCGATGAGCGAGCCGGTAGAACCGATCATCTATTACCTCGACCGGGGTGCCCCGGAACCGGTACGCTCCGCCCTCCTCGAAGGCGCCCGCTGGTGGAACCAGGCCTACGAAGCCGCCGGCTACCAAAACGCGTTCCGGGTGGAAGTGCTGCCGGAAGATGCCGATCCGCTCGACGTACGCTACAATGTTATTAACTGGGTACACCGCAGTACCCGCGGCTGGAGCTACGGCAGCTCGGTCACCGACCCCCGCACCGGCGAGATCATTAAAGGCCACGTCCTGCTCGGCAGCCTACGGGTCCGGCAGGATTTTCTCATCGCTCAGGGGATGATCGAGGCTTACGGTGAGGACGGGACGACGCCCGATCCCCGGCTGGAAGAACTAGCTATAGCCCGACTGCGGCAGCTGAGCGCCCACGAGGTCGGCCACACCCTCGGCCTGGCTCACAACTTCGCGGCCAGCACCAACGACCGTGCCTCCGTGATGGATTATCCCGCTCCCTACGTCACGCTAACCGACGGCGGTGAAATGGACTTCAGTCAGGCCTACGCCACCGACATCGGCGAATGGGATAAGCGCACCATTATGTACGGTTACACCGACTTCGCGGACGGTACCGATGAAGCCCAGGCTCTCCGGGAGATTCTCACCGAGAACGAGGAAATGGGGTTGCGTTACATCTCCGACTCCGACGCCCGCCCCCAGGGTAGTAGCCAGCCCCAGGGTCACCTGTGGGATAATGGTAGTGATCCGGTGGCGGAAATGGAAAGGCTCTTAAACCTGCGCTCCGTCGCCCTCGAAAACTTCAGCGAAAAGAATATTCCCGTGGGTATGCCGCTGTCCGAACTGGAGAGCGTGCTGGTGCCGGTCTACCTGATGCACCGGTACCAGGTGGAAGCCGTTGCCAAGATGATCGGCGGCTACGAATACGATTATGGCGTGCGGATAGCGGACGAAACACCTAAGTACTCTCCTACGACCCCCGAACGCCAACTCGCTGCGCGGGAGGCGCTGTTGAGCACCCTGGCACCCGAAAATTTGATCTTACCCGGCCACATTGCCTCGCTCATCCCGCCCCCGGCCATGGGCTACGGTCGCAACCGCGAACTGTTCAATACCCAGAACGGCGGCGGACTGGACCCGATGGCCATGGCGCAGTCGGCAGCCGATAACTCGCTAACCTTCCTGCTGCACCCCGAACGGCTGGCCCGCGTAGTGGAGCAACGGGCGGTGTACGGTGATGCTTTACCCACCCTGAAGGATTACCTGGATGAGGTGCAATCGACTATTTCTAAGCCCGTACGGGGTGGCGACCGGTCGGATTACGCCGAAGAGATCGCCCGGATGGTCGAGCGTCGCCTGGTTCATCACCTGATCGGGCTGGCGGCCAATAAGGAAATCAGCGAAGCCGTCAGTGCCGGAGCATTGGCTCAGGCCGTGAAGTACAACGTCAACAGTGATGATTACACGGCCATGGATGAGCATAAGATCTACCTGAAGCAACTGGTGGGCACCTACCTGGCTAATCCGGATAATTACGAGCCTGCCTCGGTTCCCGATCTGCCGGACGGCTCGCCGATTGGGCAGTAGGTTCGTCTGCCGACCGCAGCGTAGCGAAGGTCGTCCGCCGAACCGGGTCGGTTGCTGCGGATACCGTCGTTCGATCCGGACACCCGCAGGTCCTACGGACACTCCGGGGTCCTATGCTAGGCGGCCGGGGAAAATGCAGCACCTCGGAGTGTCCGGCGACGCAGGAACGGTACCTGCGAGCGTGCGGACGAAGGAACAACACCCTAAAGGGTACAGTTTGCCGGACACCCGCAGGTCCTACGGACACTCCGGGGTCCTATGCTTGTCGCCAGGGAAATGGTAGCACCTCGGAGTGTGCCGCGACGCAGGAGCGGTACCTGCGAGGGTGCGGACCAGGGGTACTGCCTACTTCTGCGCTACCGGACACTCGCAGGTCCTACGGACACTCCGAGGTCCTATGCTTGTCGCCAGGGAAATGGTAGCACCTCGGAGTGTGCCGCGACGCAGGAACGGTACCTGCGAGTGTGCGGACGAAGGAACGGCACCTGCGAGTGTGCGGACCATTTCAAACATTTTGTTAGTAAACCGAAATTACGTACCTTCGTGCACGTCCGGGAGGTGATCTTTATGGCGTCGGAGCGCAGGATAAAGATTATCGGGTAACCGGCAGTTTGTGAGTAAGAACAGCAGATGCAAAATCAACACGGCATAGAGACGGACGGGGATGCCCCCGGACTAAAGGGGATGTACGAGGACTATTTCCTCGATTACGCCAGTTACGTTATTCTGGAGCGGGCGGTACCCGCCATCGAGGACGGGTTGAAGCCCGTGCAGCGACGTATTCTGCACGCCCTGAAGGAAATGGACGACGGTCGCTACCACAAGGTGGCCAACGTGATCGGCCAGACGATGCAGTATCACCCCCACGGCGATGCGGCCATCGGTGACGCGCTGGTCAATCTGGGCCAAAAAGAACTAATGATCGACCCGCAGGGCAACTGGGGAAATACGCTGACCGGGGACTCCGCCGCCGCCAGCCGCTACATCGAGGCCCGCCTGACCAAGTTTGCGCTAGACGTAGTCTTTAACCCCCAGACCACCGACTGGCAGCTCAGCTACGACGGTCGCAAAAGGGAGCCCGTCAACCTGCCCATGAAGTTTCCGATGCTCCTCGCTCAGGGCGCGGAGGGCATTGCGGTGGGCCTGAGTACCAAGATCCTGCCCCACAACTTCATCGAGCTCTGCAAAGCCAGCATCAAGATCCTGGAGGGGAAGAAGGTGAAGATCTATCCAGACTTCCCGACGGGCGGTACCATCGACGTCAGCGACTACCAACAGGGCAAGCGCGGCGGCCGGGTCAAGATCCGGGCTACGATCGAGAAGATCGACAACAAGTTCATCGCCATCAAGGAGATCCCCTACGGCATGACTACCCAGACCCTGATCGACAGCATCATCAAGGCCAACGATAAGGGGAAGATCAAGATCAAGAAGGTGGTGGATAACACCGCCGCAGAGGTCGAGCTGCTGATCGAACTGGCACCCGGTATCAGTCCCGACGTCACGATAGACGCACTCTACGCCTTCACCAATTGCGAACTTTCGGTCTCCCCCAACGCCTGCGTCATTATCGAAGGGGATAAGCCGCACTTCGTCAGCGTGGAGGACATCCTGCAGTTCAATACCGAGCAGACCAAGGATCTGCTGCGCCAGGAACTCAAGATCCGCGAGAGTGAGCTGACCGAAAAGATTCACTTCGCCAGCCTGGAGAAGATCTTCATCCAGGAGCGCATCTACCGCGACATCGAGGAGGCCGAAAGCTTCGAGGAGGTGATCGATTTGATCTTCGAAGGCCTCAAAAAATATGTCCGGGAACCCGGTGACGACAAGAAGCGCAACGATACCCGGCTTGAACTCACCCGCCAAATCAGCGAGGAGGATATTACCCGACTTACGGAGATTCGCATCAAGCGCATCTCGAAGTACAACAGCTTTAAGGCCGATGAACTGATGGCCAAGCTGGAGGAGGAACTGAAGCAGGTCCGCCACGACCTCGAGCACCTCACCGATTACGCAATCAGCTGGTACCAGGGACTCCTCGACAAGTATGGAAAGGGTAAGGAACGCCAAACCCAAATTTCCACCTTCGAAAAAGTAGAGGTATCCGCCGTTGCGGCCAACAACACCAAGCTCTACGTGGATCGGAAGGAAGGCTTCGTGGGCCAGAGTCTGAAGAAGGAAGAGTTCGTCTGTGATTGCTCGGACGTCGACGATATCATCGTCTTCCGCCGCGACGGCATTATGACCGTTACGCGCATCGACGATAAGACATTCGTAGGTAAAGACATCATCCACGTCAACGTGTGGAAGAAGGGCGACGAGCGGACGACCTACAACATGGTCTACCTCGACGGTAAGACCGGCCGCGCCATGGCCAAGCGATTCAACGTCACGGCCATCACCCGCGATCGCGAGTACAACCTAACGAAGAAAACGAAAGGCTCCAAGTTGCTCTACTTCAGCGCCAACCCCAACGGGGAGGCGGAGACGATCACCGCCCAACTCAGCCAATCGTCCAAGGCACGCCAGAAAAACTTCGATTTTGATTTCGCCGACCTGGCCATCAAAAGCCGGGGCGCGGCGGGCAACATCATGACCCGCTACCCCGTCCGGAAGGTCACGCTAAAGGAAGTGGGCAAGAGTACCCTTGGAGCGATGAAGGTCTGGATGGACGAAGTCAGCGGTCGCCTCAACCTCGACGAGCGTGGCCAATTCCTCGGCGGCTTCGATACCGGCGACCTGCTGCTGGCGCTCTATAAAGACGGCAGTTACGAACGGGAAGAACTGGACCTCACCCGCCGCTACGATCCGAAGAACCTCTACTATATCGGTAAGTACAGCGACGACATGGTCGTGAGTGCCGTCTACTACGAAGGCGAGCGCGGCGTGACCCTGGTCAAGCGATTCCACATCGAAACCAGTTCGCCGGGGCAGGCCTTCAACTTCATCAGTGATCACCGGCAGAGTAAGCTCTACCTGGCCACCGTCCACCCAAAACCGGAAATTTCCTACGGCTGGCGCGAAAAGCGGGAGAAGAAGGAGGCTACCGAGCAATTGGCGGACTTCATCGATGTCAAGGGCTGGAAATCACTCGGCAACAAGCTCCACGATGGGAAGCTTATCTCGATCAAGGAACTGAACGACCCCTTCCTGCCCAAGGATGATGGGACGACGAAAGCGGGCGCCGACGGTAAAGCCAAGCAGAATGGCAACACCGACAATGGCATCAAACCCGGTGATACCATCGAATTCGAGTTCTAGGGGTGGCAAACCGGTCTTTCCCCTAGCTATTATCTTTACCGTATGGGAAGACAATCAACGCGTCATCGCTACCGTACCCGCCGGGAGAAGAATCAGTCCGTCGGCCGCTTTGTACGTATCGTGGGTATTGGCTTACTGGTCTTTGCGATCATGATGATCATCAAGAACTGGGATGACTGGTGGGCTTACTATAAGACTTACTTTTATTAGGGAGGGTTTAGGGTTATAAGGGGTTAAGGGGATACGGTGAAAAGGGGCTAAGGGATGGGGCAGCTCGCTTGCGCTCGTTGGGCGATCGGGCGTCAACTAGAGTGGTCGCTCACACCGTAATGGGTCTACCGCGGAGTCCTGCGGGGAAGGCGGAGACTGTTCAGAAAAGTGTGTCTACATTATTCATTGACTGACACTCTTTACTATGCCTAAGAAAAAGAAAGAAGCCCGGCATTTGGATGACCTGATGCGCGATCCGGATCAGCTGAATAAGATGAA
>JBASAV010000369.1:0-3138 GCA_049650785.1 Lewinella sp.
CCCCCACCGTTTCCACCCCCGGCCTGGGTGGTATTATTCGCGTGTCCCGCTCCCCCGCCCCCGCCGAAGTACAGCCGTTCCGTGTCCAAGGGCAAAGCATACCCACCCAGCCCCGGAAACCGGCCGGGGCACCGAAAGGGTGAATTGGTGATGTTCTCACCACCCCGTCCCCCGAGTACGGCATTTCCGCCGCCACCACCGCCGGAGTTGTGGTCGTTACCACCACCGCCACCATTGGCCGACGGAGCTCTTCCGAGTTCCCGGCCGTCAGGCATTGTCGTTGCGCCTTCTCCCCTTCGGGTCCCTTCGAAACTGCCGTCGGCGTAGGTATAGCCGTCGGCGGGAGATAAAAAGTTACAGTCCCCAGGCTTCTGGATACCCGCCCCGCCGCGAAAGCCCGCGCCGGCCGCATCCAGCGTTCCGGTTAGAGTCAACTGGCCGAGCGCCGAAACGAAAAGGATACCGCCCCGACGGCCGTCGAAGGGTGGTGCGGTTAAGTTACCTACCGTACGTTCTGATTCGTTGCGGTCTACCACTACCTGGCTGTAGTCGGCGTCAAAGAAACCCGTCAGTGCCGGCGAGAAAAACAGGGTGTCACCGGCAATGCGGCTGATCCGCGTAAGTTCGTACCGGCCCGCACCGTTCATATCCACGATCTGCCCGGCTTCCGACCCACTGGTTTGCGTAATGGCCCCGCCGTACTGGTGGATCAGCAGGGCATCACCGGGCGAGGCATCCGTTGTACCGGATATCCACACGTAGTCGTCGGCAATGACCATTGGCTCGTAATACGTATTCTGGGCGGCTACGAAGGAGAGCTGACAGCAAGTGAGGGCAAGTAGGAATGTGTAAGTTTTCAAGGCAGTAGTTGATTAGGGCGGGGGTACGGCTGCCTCTGGAAGACGGACGTAGCATACGTTTATAAAAACGGTACGGACGTGCTTTTCTTATTTTCTTAAGCCGGGCGGGCTACAGACCGATCTGCCGGCGACCTTCCCGGAGGTATTCCCGGATATTCAGCCAAAAGGCGATAAAGAAGTAAAACAACAGAGACGAGCCAAGGGACAGGCAAGACAAATAAATGAAATAGATCCGCACGCGGCTACGCTGAATGCCCATCTTGTCACCCAGCCAGGCACAGACACCAAAGGCCGATTGCTCGAGTTTCCGACGAAATTTTTCCATAGACGGAGAAAATTGTACAGCAATTTACTTCATTTCATGTCAATTTTCCTAGCGAAGTTCAAGAGCGTCGTAGAGCCACCCCCCGGATACCTCCCGTACAGCCGCCTCGCTGACTTCCTCCACGGTCACCCCTGCAATGGCGTAGCGAACAAGCCGTAATACCGGAAAGCCTACCGCGGCACACATGCGCCGGACCTGTCTGTTCTTACCCTCCGTCATCACTAAGCTCAACCAGCAATCGGGTATGTGCTGCCGCACACGAATCGGCGGATTTCGGCGCGGGACCGCAGGAGAAATCCTTTTCACCCCTAGGGGAAGACTATGATGAACCTTACCCTTTATTCTAATGTCAGGACCTTCCGCCAGCCGGGCTACTTCCTCCGGTGTCGGGTCGCCTTCCACCTGCACCCAGTACGTTCGCTGGTGACCGTGCCGCGGATGTAGCAGGCGGTCGTTCAGGCTACGGTCATTCGTAAGAATTAGGAGGCCTTCGCTGTCCCGGTCCAGTCGTCCGACGGGATATACGTCTTTCGGAAAATCGTGGAGATCGGCCAGGGTACGGTGCGTTGGAACTTCCCGTGTAAACTGACTGAGCACGCCGTAGGGCTTATTTAGAAGGTAGTACCGGTGTGCCACGGTGGCCTATTTTACCTGTTCGTTGGAGAGTACGTCCAACTGTTCATCTACCTCCCGGTGGGTGCCTTCCAGGATGAGAAGATTCTTCTCTTCGCGATCGAGCATCTCATCAAAACGGCTGAAGTTAGCCTCAATGCGGGTCCGGAGCGTGCGGATGTAGGACTTAAGTCGATCTTCCAGGTCCTGAGCGAGTTGCTCGCGGCCGGCGGCGATCTCCTTTTCGAAGCTGGTGATCACACGCTTGCGCATACCCCGGGTACTGAATCCGGTGAAGACCACGCCCACTGTGGTAAGGATACCGCCGGTGACGTCTAAAAGTGGAAGGCTGCTCATGGCCATCAGGATCACGCCCAGCGCCGCCACACCGCCACCCGCGGCCAGATTCGGGGCCAGGTTTTGCCGGTCTGCCAGCAGGCTTTCGTCGGTAAAGTTTTCCGTTTTCCCCACGAAGCGATTGAAGGCATCCTGTAGATCCCGGAGAATATTTTCCCGGCGCTCCGCAATGCTGCTGAATAACTCGTGGTCATTGCGCAGGATCGTTTCGCTGTTACGGATCTTGAGATCGATGGTTTTGACCATGGTCTGGATGCGCTCGGCCAGGTCGACCACCTGTTCGTTCAGGCGACCGCGCAGCTTATTATTAAGGTCTTGCTCCAGGTCCTTGGCTACCCCCTCCAGCCATACTTTGGCGTTAGGGGTACTGCCAAACTTGGATACGACACTGCGCTTAATCAGGCCGAACATGGATAAACCCTCCCGCAGTTCCTCCTCCTTCTCGCGGGTGATATTATCGTAGGTCAGGAGGAGGTTTTCGACCATCAGGTCTACCTGTTTATTACTCTGGGCGACTTCGGTGTCCAGGGTATCGCCGATGTCGGCCCGGAAACGGTTATCCGCCTCAAATTGTAGCCGCCGGACTTCCAGTCCCTCGGCGATACGGCCGTTGATCGTCTGGGCGGTGAGGATGCTGTTGTTGAGCTTCAGGCGGGGCGCGCGACCACCGGTGATGTTGGAGGCAATGTACTCCCGGAGCTCGGCGAATCCGCTGTTCGGGACATCTAGCTGCTCCTCGCGGGCCGATACTACGAATACATTCGGATGCTCAATTCCTTCCTTACGCGCTTTCTCGGTGACCCCCGCGGTGTTTACCTCCAATTCGTTCTCGGTGGCCAGGTCCTTTTGTTGCAGTACAAAAATGGTCTTCTTGCGCCAGTCTCCGTGGATGTACTTGAAGAAGTCCCAGGCCGATTGCCGGTATGGATTTTTGGCTTCGAAGACAAACACGATGAGATCACTGGCGGGAATAAACTGCTCGGT
>JBASAV010000370.1:0-4142 GCA_049650785.1 Lewinella sp.
CCTGACGGTTGGGTACATCTTCGCGGTTCCAATACGGAGCCTATCGTACGGGTGTACGCGGAGGCTAGCAGTCAGGCAAGGGCGCAGGAACTTGCCGGCGGGGTGAAAGCCCGCTTCATCGAAATGACCCAATAATCAAGTGAGGCTATGAAGCTTAGACACGAAGACTCCGGCAACTTCTTTCTGATTGCCGGTCCCTGTGCCATAGAAGGGGAAGAGATGGCCTTCCGCATCGCGGAGCGGATAGTGGAAATTACCGACGAGCTACGTATTCCACTCATTTTCAAGGGTAGCTACCGGAAGGCCAATCGCAGTCGCATCGACAGCTTTTCCGGTATTGGAGATGAGAAGGCTTTGCGCATCCTCCGCAAGGTAGGTGAGCACTTTGACGTGCCTACCACCACCGACATTCACGCCGACGAGGAAGCGGCGATGGCTGCGGAATACGTAGATGTACTGCAAATACCGGCGTTCCTCTGCCGGCAAACGTCGCTATTGCAGGCCGCGGCGGAGACCGGAAAGGTGGTGAACATCAAAAAGGGGCAGTTCCTGAGTCCTTCCGCCATGCAGCACGCCCGTCAAAAGGTGGTGGATAGCGGCAATGACCAGGTATGGCTAACCGAACGGGGCGTCACCTTCGGCTACACGGATCTGCTGGTCGATTATCGGGGCATTCCGACCATGCAAGGTTTCGGAAGCCCGGTTATCCTGGATTGCACCCATAGCCTGCAACAGCCCAACCAGAGTAGCGGCGTGACGGGTGGACGGCCCGCGATGATCGAAACGGTGGCCCGGGCGGCGGTAGCGGTAGGGGTGGATGGCTTATTTCTGGAAACCCATTTCAACCCGTCGGAAGCAAAAAGCGATGCAGCCAATATGCTGGCGTTGGATCAGTTGCCCGATTTGCTGCGAAAGCTGGTTGCCCTGCGCCAGGTAGTGAAAGACTTTTAGAGCCAGCTATCCAGAACCTGCTCCAATTCTCGGGGGCGCTGGGTGCCGATCAGGAGGCGGCTCCCGTCGGTCAGTTCGAGCTGTAGGCCCTGATCGCCCATGGTGTTGTAGGCTTTCCCTTTTCGGCCCACGCGGTAACCCCAGCCGCCGTACTCGCCCATGGAGTTATACTGTCGTAGATAGGCCGAAGCAATATCGTTGCGGCGGATAACCTTGTTACTAAAGGGGCGAAAACCCACTTCGATTCGATCGCTCAAGATGCGGGTGCGGAGGGTGACCATTGCCAAGCAGATAACCACCACCACGGCGACCGCGGGTGCCAGGAAGTGGAGCCATTCCACTTCCTGGTCCCATAGTCGGTAGATCGTGTAGAGCGTAGCAACGATGACAACAACGTTCAGGATAGACATCCACCACGCGCTGAATTTCTGTTCCTCCTCGTACACGATCATATTTAGGGTTTCGGTCTACCCTAAATATACTGCGTAATCAAATTTTCGTAGCGTTCCTGGCGACCGCTGGTCATGGGCGGCTCGCCGCCGGCTAATCCGATCTTGGCCAGGTCTTCCAGACTGAGGTTACCGGCTTCGTACTTCTGCCCGTCGCCACTATCGAAAGAAGCGTAGCGATCACGACGCATTTCGGTGAATTTGGACTTCGTGAGTACCCGGTCGGCCGCGAGAAGGGCGCGGGCGAAAGTATCCATGCCGCCGATGTGTGCGTGGAAGATATCTTCCAGGTCGGTGGAGTTACGGCGCGTCTTGGCGTCGAAGTTCACCCCGCCGCCCTGCAGACCGCCGGCCTCCAGAATGACGATCATGGCTTCGGTTAGCTCCTGCACGCTGGTGGGGAATTGATCGGTATCCCAGCCATTCTGGTAGTCGCCGCGGTTAGCGTCGATGCTGCCGAGCAGCCCCTGGCTCGCCGCCACGGCTAGCTCATGCTCGAAGGTATGCTGGGCGAGCGTAGCGTGGTTGACCTCGATATTCAGTTTGAAGTCGTCGAGCAGATCGTACTGCCGCAGGAAGCCGGCCACCGTCGCGCTGTCAAAGTCGTACTGGTGCTTGCTGGGTTCGAATGGCTTGGGCTCGATGAAGAAGTGACCCTTGAAGCCCTGCGCCCGTGCGTAGTCACGCGCCATCGTCAGAAAACGGCCGAGGTGGTCGATCTCCCGCTTCAGGTCGGTATTTAAAAGGCTCATGTAACCCTCGCGGCCGCCCCAGAAGACGTAGTTCTCCCCGTTAAGCTTGATGGTGGTGTCAATGGCCGATTTCAACTGAGCGCCGGCGTAGGCTACCACCTTGAAATCGGGGTTGGTGCCGGCACCGTTCATGTACCGGGGATTGCTGAACAGGTTAGCCGTTCCCCACAGTACTTTCTTTCCGGTGGCCTCCATCTTCTCGGCGATGTAGTCCGATACCTGGTCCAGGCGGCTACGGAAGGTTTTGAGATCCGCTCCGGCTTCGTCGAGTAAGTCAACGTCGTGGAAGCAGAAATAGTCCAGTCCGAGCTTGTCCATTATCTCGAACCCGGCGTCGGCGGCGTTCTTCGCTTCCTGCACGGGGTCGGCATCACCGAGCCACGGGTAATCGGCCGTTCCGGGACCGAAGGGGTCACCCCCTGTATTCCGCAGCGTGTGCCACCAGGCCATGGAAAATTTGAAGTGTTCGGCCATGGTCTTGCCGGCCACCACCTGGTCCTTTTTATAGTATTTGAAGGCCATCGGGTTATCGCTCTCCGGACCTTCGTAGGGAATGGTAGGTATTGATTTAAAGTATTCTGCCATGTCTCATTTTTGATTTGTGCCGCCGAAGGTAAGTTATGATGGGCGAACAGCCATTACTTACGCAATCGATTCCGTCGAAGTGACCTATTCTTCTTTAGGAATGGCACCGGTTGCCTGTCCGAAGTAGAATACGAACTGCTGCATCTGATTCGCTAGTTCCTTATTTTGGGTTGCCCGGAAGTACGTGTCAGCAAGACCCCTAAGGGTTTGGTAGAACATGCGGTCCATCTCCACGACCTGCATATCCTTGGTCCAGAGATCGATCTTGAGGGTCTCCTTGGTTTGCTCGTCGAACAGGCTCAGTAGCATAGCCTTGCATGTCTTCGGGGTCTGGCCGGCGGGATTATCGCTCGCCGACCAGGTCATATTGACCGGCATATTGGTTTCGTCCAGCCCGACATCCACGGTGATGCGGCTCTTTTTCTTCACGTTGTGTTTAGCCATGTGGTAGGTTTTGGCGCAAGGTAGGGTAGGTGCTGCGATACCGGACAGCGCACCCGATGCCAGGTCGGTATATGATGGTAGGATGACTCGAATACCGTACTTTGGCTGCAAATCGCCCGCATGTTTCTTCTCACCGGTGCCAACGGTTTTATTGGTAGCGCACTAGTTCAGTCGCTCAATGAGCGTGGGATCACGGACCTTATTCTGGTGGATGACTTTCAGCATTACGAGAATAAAGGACCTAATCTGGATGGCAAGGCGTACCTGGTCAAGGTCGAACGCGATACCCTCTTCACCGTCTGGGACCAGGAGCAGTGGCCCCTCACGGGCGTATATCACCTGGGTGCCCGGACCGATACCACCGAAACCGACCCCAGGATATTCGACCGGCTGAACCGTAACTTTAGCATGGACCTCTGGAAGCGGTGCGTTGACTTCCAGCTCCCGCTAGTCTATGCCAGTAGTGCAGCCACTTATGGCGACGGAGCGCAGGGATTTTCGGACGCCACGTCGCCGGAAGCTCTCCAACCGCTGAACGAATACGGGAAGAGCAAAAATGACTTTGACGAATGGGCGCTAGGGCAGACGACGACGCCACCGGCCTGGTACGGCCTGAAGTTCTTCAATGTCTACGGGCCAAATGAATACCACAAAGGACGCATGGCCAGCGTGGTCTGGCACACCTACCGCCAGGTCCTCGCTACGGGGAAGATGAACCTCTTCCGCAGCCACCGGGAAGACATCGCCGACGGCGCGCAGGCCCGCGACTTTATCTACGTGAAAGATCTTTGCCAGGTCTGCATGTACCTAATGGATACGCAGCCCGATGGATCCGGACTTTTTAACCTGGGAACGGGAAAGGCCCGAACCTTCCGCGATCTGGCCGAAGCCACTTTTCAGGCCATGGATAAGGAACCGACGATACAATTTATCGATACGCCCACGGATTTACGCGCCAATT
>JBASAV010000371.1:0-2942 GCA_049650785.1 Lewinella sp.
GTTCAGCCGTACAGGTATCGATGTACGTCCCCTGTTCCACAATCGGGGCGGCGGGCGGGAGGGCATCAACGGCCGTAAACTCGATGATCTCGGATGGTTGGGAGAGACAGCCGGTCTCTTCGTTGATACCGTAAGCCACGTAGGTACCTGGTTCGGTGACCGTCAATACGGGCGTGGTATCGCCGGTGCTCCAGATAACGGTAGGCCCGTAATAGAATTCGGCGCGTATATCGACGGAAGTTCCGGTACAGAGCACCTGCGTCAGGGGTGTTTCAATATACGGCGGATCAAAGCCGTAATACGCCTCGTCGACGTAGAAGAAGGGGCTGGCCGGGCCGGGGCAACCGCTGGCATCGGTGAGGCGGTAGCTGTATTCACCCGATTGGGTTACGTAGATACTGTCGCCGATCACGCCGTTGGACCAGAGCACCTCGCCACCCTGAATTAGGGCGCCCGGCGGCGGGGTAAGCAGCAGCGAATCCCCGGTACAGATAGTCGTGCGCCCGGTGTAGGCTGGCGGCACCTCCGTGAAGCTGGACGTGCAGAGCGTAACGATACCCAGTACGTTGTTGTCGGTAACGTAGGCAAATCGGTCCGTGCCGCCAAGCTGCTCGAGTACCTTACCTCCCTGCCAGTTGTAGCTGGGGGAATATGGATCCAGCTCGACGGTGTTGAGGTAAGTAAAGGAACTCAGCTCGTATACGCTCAGGCTGAGCCGTCCGTTATTGGATCCCGATCCCAGGTAATAGAGTCGGTCACCGTCCGGATCGGCTTCTACGGCCACGGTTCCGTACTGATTGAGTCCATTCAGATCTAATCCTTGCAGCGAAGTAGGTGCGCCCTGTGAGACGGATGCGAGTTCGCCATTGGTTCCGAACAGGTAGCCGTCCGCGTATTCCAGCTGGCCGGAAGCAACGTACAAAACACTATAGCTGTCTGTCCGGTCCAAGCCTGAATTAGACACTTCCAGACGCTGGAACTCGTAATACTGCTCATACTCATATCCCAGGATGATATCAACCAAATCCGTGTACACCAGGGAATTGGCCGATGGCCGATCGGTGGGTACGTTGGGGAGTTGCACTCCCCCGTCGAACAAGGCGATGCCGGCGCCGCTGGGGTAACTGTATATCGCACGGCGAGCGACGGCAATGCGATCGTCGCTGCCCCGTACCGGAAGTATATCCGCGGCGTAGTAGGGACCGTCGAAGGATTCCTCCCCGCCGAGACTGAAGTCCAGGTCGATCGAGTTCGTAAACAGATTGAACCGGCGGACGCGGTTCTCTCCCGCGAAGGCGATGTACAGATAATCATTAGAAGTAGTGGTCACCACCTGGTTGGGATCGAGCCCGATCGGATACGTCTCCAGGATGGCGCCGCTCACCGGATCTATCCGGCAAAGGGTATTCCCGTTGTCGCTGTTAGCGGGTGTGACCGCGTAGAGGCGGTCCCGGGCGGGCAGGTACACGACGTCGGTAAAATTACCCGGCGTAATCACCACACGTTGGGAAAATCCGGACAGGGAAAAGCAGCATAAAAACAAGAGGGTAAACAGGTGCTTCACAGTGATTGGCGAACTCGATTTGGTGAGTTCAGGGATTCGAAATTATCGTTTCCCGGCACGCTACGCTCAACTATTTTGGGGTGGGAAAAACTTTAACTAAAGCGTCTATTTTAGGCCTGCAGACCTTTCTAATACATTGCTGTTTATTGCTTATACAGAATATTGTTCCGCTCATTTAGGGATTAGCTAAACTTCCCACTCCTGCTAGATGCCCTACATACGCCCTAGCCGATGATTGAGCACTATCGAGACGCTTGCCCCCTTACTCTTTCTTGCTGGTGATTAACATGACCCCCTCCATCTCCGTATCGTAACCCAGTTCCGCCATTTCGGCTTTGTCCTTGATCACCTTGACCGCCGCGATTTCGGAGGCTGTGATATGGAGATACTTTCCTTCAATAATTCGCCCATCAAGTACCACGATAATGTTGGTAGGCAAATCTGACAGAACGATACCTTCCTCCCTCCGTAAGCTTCCCTTTTCGTAACTCGCCTGCTTACTCAGTTGAATATCCAGTTCCCGGTCCTTGACGTTATCGAAGATGATTTCTTTGGTTACGTACCCTACGTAGGTAAAAACCACGGTTATCTCCCCCTCTCCATTCCAGTCGAGACGGAAGTTGCCCTCGATGTCGGTGATCGTACCCGCCACGGTACCCTTCACCAGGATAGTGGTACCAATAAGCGGATCGCCGGTCGCGGCGTCAACGACCGTACCCATGATGATGGCGTCGGGGCCTACCTCGGTGGGTACACTCATCGAGCCAACGGCCAGCAGCACAAAAAGCGGCAGCGAAAGGAGCGGGGCTAGAAGGTATCCACCACGTCGGTTGGTCGATGTTTCGGACTCGAATAAACGGTGTACCCGGTGCGTGAAGGAGGATTGATCGGTAGCCGGCACGGTGAAGGGGATTTTAGGATGAAGGGAATAATTGGCCACGCGCAGCAGTGCACGGGCGTAGATCCCGGGACCAATCTGGCGGGCAGCCAGATCGTCGCAGGCGAATTCGCGCTCCCGGTCCAGGCGGCGGCACAGCCAGTGGACCAGCGGGTGGTAGAAGAAGAGGGTGACCACGCATTGCTGCAAAGCCTGCCATAAATGATCACGACGGCGGAGATGCGCGAGCTCGTGCCGCAGGATGGCTTGGACCTCATCCGATGACAGATCGTTGACCAGGCCTATAGGGAAGAGGATAAACGGCCGCCACACGCCTACGGTGAGCACTTCGTTGACCGTGGCTGACCACCGCCACTCCGCTCCACAGTCGGGCGCAAGTTTTCGGCGGAGCGCCAGGTAGGTATCCCGCCATTCGGGATCGGGTAATAGGGAGCCCCGCCGGAGTCCGAGCATCCGGTGGTAGGCCCATGTCGTTCGGGC
>JBASAV010000372.1:0-1872 GCA_049650785.1 Lewinella sp.
ATAACGTAGTGTGGACTCAACTGGTCTCTTCCAAGAATTTTAAATATTTCATCGGCGACGATCCCCGCTGTCATGCCGTGGTCTACATTTGTCGACATGGCATCATCGGCCCGCTGGTAGCGGTCGCGGTAAAGGCTGCCCACCTCGGCGGCCGGTTGCCGGTACTGGGTGGCGATCGAATTGGTGGCAATGTCTCCCGGACTGATGCAGGACAACTGCACGCCCGACCCTTTCAGTTCTAGGCGTAAACTGTCCGACAGGGCAATGACGCTGGCTTTACTGGCGCAGTAAACGGAGCGAAAGGGAATACCCATGTGTCCGGCGATACTGCTGACGAGCAACAGTTTTCCCCGGGAGCTCTCCCGCAGGTAGGGTAGGGTAGCCTGGCAGAGATTCCAGCTCCCCCAAAAATTGGTTTCCATAATCCGTCGGGCCCGGTCCGTGGGCATGTTTTCAACCGGACCGGCACCACCAATCCCGGCACAGTGGATAACCGCGTCTAATCGCCCCTCTACGGCCAGCAGTTCCCCGATGGCTACGCGGAGGGTCTGGACATCGCTAATGTCAGCGGGAAGGGAGGTCACCCCAGGCAGATTGACGGACCGTCGACTCATGCCGTAAACCCGCCAATCGTGGCGGGCCAGTAACGGCGCAAGCGCTTCACCCAGGCCGGAAGAGGCACCCGTAACCAGCGCGACATGTTGCATGAAAACTTCTTTGGATAAGGCAAATAACGGAACTTATACAGCAAACGGCGCGTCGGAAGCGTTAGGGAACCGTACCTTTGCATCATTACGGCTTGAAAACGCTCCCCTTCCAGCCTACGCGGCGGCGGGCGTGCAAGCCATAAATCGACCCGGAATACCACAAAATAGTATGGCTACCCCCGAAAAAGACCTGGAAACTACTTTCAACGAAAAAGGCGAACTCATCAGCCCGGTCCTGCCTGCAGGCGTCAAGAATTTTTTGATTGACATTGATGGCACGGTCTGTGACGACATCCCGAATGAGGAACCGGAGCGTATGTCCACCTGCCTACCTTATCCGGACGCCCTGCGTATCATCAACAAGTGGTACGAAGACGGTCACATCATCACCTTCTTTACCTCCCGTACCGAGGAGCACCGCGAAATTACCGAGGAGTGGCTGAATCGCCACAACTTCAAGGATCACGGTATGCTCATGGGCAAACCACGCGGCGGCAACTACCATTGGATTGACAACCACATCGTCAAAGCCACTCGTTTCAAGGGGAAGTTTACGGACCTCATCGTCAAAAATCGTGACGTAGAAGTTTTCAACGACTAGTAATCTAGTTAGTAAAGGCTACCTACTGACGGATCCCTGCTCTTATCAGCAGCGGTCGTTTTTCGTTTTCGGACAACAACTGTCTGACCGGATATACTTGCGCCCTGATCTAACGGAAAGATGTACGTGAGTCTCCGGTAAAGGAATGTCATCGTCGTTCCTGGTGGGCCACTTATTGGGGATAAAAAATCACAATAGGTGTTGCGCCGTCTACTTGCACGGCGTATATTTGACTCAACCATTAGTGGTTCGTCAACGGTGGATGGTCGACTAACTTACTGTAAGTAAGGTAATCCACAATCCTGGATTGACAGAACCAGCCCTTTGACTATAACAGAGAGACCTGTTGATTAAACGCAAAGGCGCGGGCGAATACATGATTCGCCCGGCCGGTTTGAAGCTTTCTAATATACCAATAGAACACCCCGGGTAACTGCGACATCCGGGGTGCTTTTTTATTCCTGGTTATCCGCGTAAAACGTTTCCTTCTCTACTACCTGTACCTGCTCACCCGAACTCAAGGTCCGGCTCAGTGCGGTATAGGGACCCGCCACCACTTGTTGG
>JBASAV010000373.1:0-3077 GCA_049650785.1 Lewinella sp.
GGATAGATAACGCCCGTTGATCCCGGCGAAATCAGCTATTCCCAGCACCCCGATTGCCACGGCGGCCCAGGTCAGGGACAGCGTACCTTTCCAGAGCAGGTAAAGGGCCCCGAACGTGAGTCCGACAAAGAGGAAACTACGCATCGCGTCATCGAAGTAAAAATCGCCCCGGGTCGACTCCAGTGCGCCTACCAGTTGATTTACGTCCCCCTGTCCCTGCGTGAAGCGGGCGATTTCCGTGGCATCCCTCGCCGTGGAAAAGTCTAGGGTAAACCCTAACAAGACCACGAGCACCCCCAATCCGGCAGCCGTATAACCGGCCAGTTTGAGTTGGCGGCCGGCGGCGATCGGATCGGTGGCCTGTAGGCCGGTCCACCGGTGCACGCCTAATAAACCGAGGGCCACCATCAGGAAGGCGGCTACGCTGAGGGCGGAGTTGGGCGTCCGGAAATTATTCAACAGCGGCAGGTAATCGAACAGGAGTTGATTGATGAAGCCCGCGTTGCTACCGAGGCTAAGCAGGAATATCAGTGCCGTACCACCGGCGAGCCAGATGCGCGAGGCGGTAGAGGCCGTAAACAGTCCGAATATGAATAGGGCCCAGGCCAGGGCACCGAGGTAGATCGGTCCCTCGGTGAAGGGGAGGCTACCGTGGTAAAGCGGTGCGGGAAACGTGGCCGGTAGTCGAAAGCCGGCCCGCGTCATGGCCTGCCCAAAATCGGTGTCCCGCCCGATCTCCTGTCCACTTCCCCCGCCGGCGGCCAGGGGGGCATAAGTAGCCAGCATATCCTTGAAGCCGTTGCTCCACTGCATGGCGTAAGCGTAGTCCAGGCCACCGGATGCATTCGCCTGCGAGGCTCCCTGAGTGGCCGCGGGATCGCTGAGTACCGCCCCGCCCCGCATGGATTGAGGGAGGTATTCGGACGTAGTCATCAGGTTGCTTGCCCCGGCACCGAGGGCCAGAATCAGACCCACGACCAGTACGCCCGTTGCCTTACCGAAGTCGACGAGTGTACCCTGCTGGTAGTGACGGATCAGCTCCGCGATACCCAAAAAGGGCAGCGTCAGTCCGAAGTAGTAAAGCATTTGCGGGTGATTGGCCAAAATGGCCAGCCCCATACCAAGGGCGAATACCGCTCCCCCGAGCAAATACCTGTTCCGGAAAGCCAGCAATACGCCCGCCGCCACCAGCGGCAGGTACATGATTACCCCGAGTTTACTGACGTGCCCCGCTTCGTAGAGGACGATATTATTCGTAGCAATGGCCGTCGTAACCGCCCCCGCCAGCGCCAGCCAGTGATTGACGCCTAGTAAGATCATCATTAGGTAGAAGGTGAGCATCCCACAGAAGACGTAGCCCGCCGGGCCGCCCATGAACCCCTGAAAGAACCGATTGGCCAGTTTCAGCTGGTTGCCCGCGGAGACGGCCGTGATCTGGTAGGTGGGCATCCCGCCGAACATGGCGTTGGTCCAGTTGGTCCGTTCACCCGTAGCCTGCTGAAAATCCTTGATCTCCCGGGCGGCCCCGCGGTACTGGACGATATCGCCCTGCTGGAGCGCTTCTCCCTGAAAGTGCGGGAGGAAGAGCACGATGACCGTCACGAAAAAGACGGCAATGGCAATCAAATGGGGCCAGAATTGCTTGAAGTTCATACGGTAAGCTTAAAGGAAATCTACGTCGACGTCGTAAGGGTAGGTGATCAGGTAATTCATCGCTTCGTCCACCGGGAATCCTTCGAACACGATCTGGTACAGCATCTCCGTGATCGGTACCCGCAGGCGCATGCTACGGGCCAGGTGGCGGGTGATCATCAGCGTGCGCACGCCCTCGGCGAGTTCCTGGCTGGTAGCGGATACCTCCTCCAGGCTTTCGCCCGAACCGATACGGTACCCGAACATGTAGTTCCGGCTCTTTCGAGAGGTGGCGGTAGCAATCAAATCGCCGATGCCCGCCGTACCGAAGAAAGCCCGTTTGTCGCTGCCCAGTGCCTGGCCGAAGTGGACCATTTCCACCAGGCCACGGGTGACAAGCATAGCCTGTATGTTTTTCCCCAGTCCCACCCCCTTGAGGATGCCGGAACCGAGCGCAATGACGTTTTTCAGCACCCCGGCCAGTTCGGCCCCGAGGAGGTCGTGCGTGCCGAAGACGTGCAATTGCTGCGACTTCAGCACGACCTTCGCTCGGTTGATGACCTCATCGAACTTGCTGGCGATCACGGAAGCTGATGGCTGCCCGTCTAGCAGTTCGCGCGCGAGATTGGGGCCCGTGAGGGCGCCCACCCGCACCACCACGCTTTCCTGCCGGATAACGTCGGTCATGGTGTGCACGTTCCGGCGCTCGATGCCCCGCTTGGGAATATCCTCTTCCAGAATGCCGGTGACGTCCAGCCCCTTCGTGCCGTGGATGAGCAGGTGGCTCGGCCGGAGGTGTTCCGTGACGCTACGCATCATATCCCGGAAATTATCCGATGGTACGATGGGCAGGATTAGCTGACAGCGCTCGGCGACCTCCGCAAAGTCATTGACGAGGCGGACGCGCTTGTGCAGTTCGACGCCAAAGCGGAAGCGCTCCCGGTTGAGCCGCTCGGTGAGTTCGGCGTTGCGGCTGTAGACGAGCACCTCGGTGTTCAGGGCCAGCAGATTGGCCATGGCGGTCCCGAAGGTTCCCGCCCCAATTACACCGACCGGTTCCGCTTTTGCCATCGCTCAGGTTTGAGGTGGCGAAGGTAAGGCGTCTGTACTTCCCGTTGTGGCGCGGTGGGGTCGCGGCTTTGTTGGGAGGTGCTATTTGTGGGATTGGGGTGAGCGGGGAAGTCACCTTAACCATAACCGTGCGGGTGGAAAAGCTCGGATCTTACCTATTGTACCGATTATTCTGGCAATTGCCCGTCGCTGCGCTCGGGTGCGCTCGGACCGGAGCTCCTCGACCCGGAACTATACCAACGCCAGCGCTCGTTTGGGACGGGAGGTTGCTTAACATTCTCTGGCAGCGTCCCTCTTTCATGAGGTAACCACGGGTGGAAGACCGCTGGTCTGACCTGGCTACCGATGCCCCTCGCTGCGCTCGGGTGCGCTCG